>NZ_JBEXDX010000004.1:0-260030 GCF_040605995.1 Streptomyces sp. NPDC005492 | reverse complement strand
GGCGGGGCGTGTCGTACGGGTGCGTCGGCGGGGAGTTCCCGGGACCTGGCGGCGAGTTGGTCCTGGGCCTACGCCAACTGGCGACTGGCTTGGAGGGGCCGGCTCGGCTCTGACTCCGCGCTTCGTTCGGGGCGGGGCGTGTCGTACGGGTGCGTCGGCGGGGAGTTCCCGGGACCTGGCGGCGAGTTGGTCCTGGGCCTACGCCAACTGGCGACTGGCTTGGAGGGCCCGGCCCGGCTCTGACCTCGCGCTCCTGTCGGGGCGGGGCATGTCGCATGGGCGTCGGTGGCGAGTTCGCGGATACGCCGCTGGTCCTGCGGATCGCGACGCTGCGGCCGTTTCGACCGTGCGCTACGCCTCGCGTCAGGGAGTTCGCCGTGCGCCGCGCGGCCCGCGCGCCGTGTTGGGCCTACACCCACTCGCGGTCGGCCCAGCTCTGACCCCGTGCCCCCACCCTCCTACGCCAAGTCGCGCCGCATCGCATCAGCGACAAGTTCACCGACGAGCACAGCCGTGGCCGCCGGCCCCCGCAAGGGCGGAGTCGGCAGGATCGACGTGTCCGCGACGCGCAGCCCGACGACACCGTGCACGCGACCGTAGTGGTCCACGGCTGCCCCGGGATCGTCGGCGGGGCCCATCGGCACCGTGCCGCAGGTGTGGTGCGCGGTGCCGAGGTGTCTCTCGATCCAGCGGTCGAGCAGCCGGTCGTCCGCCAGTACCTCCCCTCCCGGTTCCACCAACCCGCGTGACACCTCAGCGAACGCGTCCGTCGCCACCAACTCGGCGGTGGTGCGGGCGACTTCACGCAGGCGCCGCCGGTCTTCCGCGGTCTCCAGATAGCCGTAGTCGAGACGCGGGGGAGTGGCCGCGTCGGCGGAACGCGTCCGCAGCCGCCCGCCGAGCCGGGGTGACTGCACGGACGCCAGGAACGCGAGAGGCGCACCGGGCACGGTCACCCTTCCGCCGACCAGACCCGCCATGGGGACGAGCGACTGCAGGATCTCCAGATCGCCGCCCGGGTGCTCGCCGTCCGACGAGGACAGGTGGAGGCATCCACCGAGCCAGGAGCCGGAGGGTTCGGGCAGTGGTCGCCGCGGCCGCCATTCCAGCACCAGTTGCGGATGGTCCCCGAAACGGGCTCCCACGGCAGGGGAGTCCACGGCGACCGGAATCCCGAGGCGCTCCAGCTCGTCGCGCGGTCCGATGCCCGACAGGTGCAACAGGTGGGCGGAGCCGAACGCCCCGGCGCACAGCACGACTTCACCGCACTCCACGGTCGTACGACACCCGTCGCGCTCGACGACGACGCCGGTCGCGCGCCCGTGCTCGACGACGACCCTGTGGACCGAACTCCCGCCCTGCACCTGGAGGTTGGGGCGGTCGAGCGCGCCCAGGAGGTAGCCGACACCGGTGTTGACGCGTGTCCCGTCCAGCGTATTGGTCGGGACGGGCCCGAACCCGGGCGTGCCCTGGGCGTTCTTGTCGGCCTCCTCCGGAAACCCCAACTCCCGTGCCGCCGACCGGAATGCCAGAGCTGCGGGGTGCCGCAGGCCGGTGCGCCGGACCGGCACAGGACCCCCGGAACCGTGCGACGACCCGGCGCCGTGGTCGAGATCGGACTCCAGTGACCGCAGCAGCGGAAGCACCCGGTCATACGACCAGGCGGCACCCCCCACCGCCGACCAGCGCTCGAAGTCCTCCCGTCGGGCGCGCACGAAGTAGCCGCCGTTGACGGTCGTCGACCCGCCGAGAAGGCGCCCCCGCGCGACCGTGTAGGGCCGCCGCGGCGTGAGGTGGACGGTGTACGGCTGGACGGCGGGATGCCCGGGCCGCGCGCCCGGGACAAGTCGCGCGTCCAGCAACTCCCTTGTGAAAGCGGTGCATTGGCGCGGCACCTGACCCGCCTCCAGCAGCAGCACACTCCGCCCGGAGTCCTCACTCAGCCGCGCGGCCAGCGGAGCGCCGCTGCCGCCCGCGCCCACGACGATGACATCCGGGCGGCTCAATCAGACCCCGGCGCCGCTATAGACCGACCGGTCGAAAGAATCATGGTGTCCCCCTCTTCACTTTCGGCACCGGGTGCCATTACTGTCGACCGCGCAGCCGCCCGGATGCCCAGGGAGAGTCGCATGAACGAACCCCAGTCCGCACCGACCGTCCCGGCCAGCGAGAACCAGGCCGAAGCACCCGTCACGGAGGGGCAGTTGATCGAGGCCGACGACCTCATCGAGGAGATCTCCATCGACGGCATGTGCGGTGTCTACTAAGCCGCGCGCGTGACCGCGCCGACCCTCGACCGCGCCCTCGGCCTGCATCCCCAGGTCTCGGTGCGACCGGAACCGTTCGGCGCGCTCCTCTACCACTTCGGCACCCGCAGGCTGACGTTCCTCAAGGACCGCAGACTCCTGACCGTCGTCGAGTCCCTCGCGGACGCCCCCACGGCCCGCGCCGCCTGTCTGGCGGCCGGTGTCGAGGAGGCCGAACTACCGCGCTACGGCAGGGCCTTGGCAGCCCTCACCGAGTCGTCGATGCTCGTCGGAAGGACCCCATGACCGCCACCGCCGACCCGACACGGCTGGTCGACCTCTTCGAGTCCGGACTCGACGCGCCGATCTGCCTCACCTGGGAACTGACCTACGCCTGCAACCTGGCCTGCACCCACTGCCTCTCCAGCTCCGGCCGCCGCGACCCGCGCGAGCTGAGCACCGCCGAAGCCAAGGCGGTCATCGACGAGTTGGAGGCTATGCAGGTCTTCTACGTCAACATCGGCGGCGGAGAGCCCACCGTCCGCGCCGACTTCTGGGAACTCCTCGACTACGCCACCGCTCACCACGTCGGCGTAAAGTTCTCCACCAACGGCGTCCGCATCACCCCCGAAGCCGCCCGCCGCCTCGCCGCCAACGACTACGTGGACGTCCAGATCTCCCTCGACGGCGCGACCGCGGACGTCAACGACGCGGTACGCGGCGGCGGTTCGTACGCGACCGCACTGCGCGCGATGGAGAACCTCGCCGCCGCCGACATGCGCAACTTCAAGCTGTCCGTGGTCTGCACCCGCCACAACATCCCCCAACTCGACGAGTTCAAGGCCCTCGCCGACCGCTACGGCGCCCAACTCCGCCTGACCCGCCTGCGCCCCTCCGGCCGCGGCGCCGACGTCTGGGAGGACCTCCACCCGACCGCAGTCCAGCAACGCGAGCTGTACGACTGGCTGTTGGCCCACGGTGACAACGTGCTGACCGGCGACTCCTTCTTCCACCTCTCCGCCTACGGCGAGGCGCTTCCCGGCCTCAACCTGTGCGGCGCCGGACGCGTCGTCTGCCTGATCGACCCGGTCGGCGACGTCTACGCCTGCCCCTTCGCCATTCACGAGGAGTTCCTCGCCGGCAACGTCCGCGCACCCGGCGGCTTCACGCGGGTGTGGCGCGACTCGGAACTGTTCGGACGCCTGCGCACCCCGCAGCACGGCGGAGCCTGCGCGTCCTGCGCGTTCTACGACACCTGCAAGGGAGGCTGCATGGCCGCCAAGTTCTTCACCGGACTGCCCTTGGACGGCCCCGACCCCGAGTGCGTGCAGGGCTACGGCGAACAGCAACTCGCCCAGCGCGCAAAGGGCGGAGCGGACCTCCCCAAGCCGTCCGCCGACCACTCCCGGCGACGGCCCGTGGACCTCGTCCTCACCCGGCGCCGGGACCTGGAACGGCCCCCGGTCGGCGACTGCGCCGAGGACCCCCTGGCCGGCCTGCGCCTCAGCCGGCCCTAGGCCCTGTCGTCACACAACAGCTCAACCGAAGGGACGCGGCACATGGGCAGGAACCCCTGGTTCGAGACGGTCGCCGAAGCGCAGCGCCGGGCGAAGAAGCGGCTGCCGAGCACGGTCTACGGCGCGCTCGTCGCGGGCTCGGAGCGAGGCCGTACGATCGACGACAACACGGCGGCGTTCGCTCAACTGGGCTTTGCGCCCAGGGTGGTTGGCCACCACACGGAACGCGATCTGTCCACGACCGTGCTCGGGGTGCCCGCGTCCCTCCCGGTGCTCATCTCGCCGACCGGCGTGCAGGCCGTGGACCCCGACGGCGAGGTCGCCGTGGCCCGCGCGGCGGCGAACCGGGGCGTCCTCATGGGCCTGAGTTCCTTTGCCAGCAAGCCCGTTGAAGAGGTCGCCGCCGCCCAGCCGGACCTCTTCTACCAGCTCTATTGGAGCGGCACCCGGGCGACGATGGTGCAGCGCATGGACCGGGCCAGGGAGGCCGGCGCCAAGGCGCTCATCGTCACCCTCGACTGGTCCTTCTCCCACGGCCGGGACTGGGGGAGTCCGGCCATCCCGGACAAGCTCGACCTGAAGACCATGCTGAAGTTCGCGCCCGACGTACTGCCCCACCCCGGTTGGCTGCTCCGCTTCGCCAAGTCCCGCCGCCTGCCCGACCTTTCGGTCCCCAACCTGCGGCCCCCGGGCGGCGAGGCCCCCACCTTCTTCGGCGCCTACGGCGAGTGGATGCAGACCACGCCCCCGACCTGGGAGGACGTGGCCTGGCTGCGCAAGGAGTGGGGCGGGCCCTTCCTGCTCAAGGGAGTCACCCGTGTCGACGACGCCAAGCGGGCCGTCGACGCCGGTGTCTCCGCCCTGTCCGTCTCCAACCACGGAGGCAACAACCTCGACACCACCCCCGCCACCATCCGCGTTCTCCCCGCGATAGCGGACGCGGTCGGCGACCAGATCGAAGTCCTCCTGGACGGCGGCATCCGCAGGGGCGGCGACGTGGCCAAGGCCCTCGCCCTCGGCGCCCGCGCCGTCCTGATCGGCCGCGCCTATCTCTGGGGCCTTGCGGCGAACGGACAGGCCGGCGTCGAGAACGTCCTGGACATCCTCCGCAGCGGCCTCGACTCGGCGGTCCTGGGCCTCGGACACTCCTCCGTCCACGAGTTGTCGCCGGACGACCTGGTCATCCCCCCGGACTTCCCCCTCGTCCTGGGCCGCGAAGCCCCGGCCGCCTGAGCATGGTCCGGGACCCGGCGACCCAACTCGCCCACACCGCCTGGCCGTCCGTGCCGTCCGACGTGCTCGTCCTCCTGCCGATCGGGTCCACCGAACAGCACGGCCCGCATCTGCCGCTCGACACGGACAGCGTCATCGCCGACGCGGTCGCGCGACGAGCCGCAACTTCCCTCCCCACAGCGCTCGTTGCACCGACGCTTCCCTATGGCGCCAGCGGCGAGCACGCGGACTTCCCCGGAACCGTCTCCGTCGGCCACGAAGCGCTGCGCGCCGTACTGGTGGAGGCCGTACGCTCGCTGTCCCTGTGGGCCCGACGGATCGTCCTCGTCAACGGCCACGGCGGCAACACCGCGACCCTCGACACCGCCCTCCGACTGCTCCGGGCCGAAGGCCACGACGCGGCCTGGACCGCCTGCACTGTCCCCGGCGGTGACCCGCACGCCGGCCGCACCGAGACCTCGGTGATGCTCCATCTGGCCCCGGAGCGCGTGCGGTTGGAGTCGGCGGTCGTCGGAGACACCCGACCGCTGGCCGCGCTCCTCCCGCAGCTGATGGCCCACGGGGTCCGCGCGGTCTCCCCCTCCGGCGTCCTCGGCGACCCGACCGGCGCCACGGCGGCCGAAGGACGCCGGGCGACGGACGCCATGGTGGCCGCCACCGTCCGCCGCATCACCGCCTGGACCGTGGACGACCGGGGCCGCCTCGCCGAGTCGGTCCCCGCGCGGTTGGCTCAGCAGGTCGTACGACCATGACGCTGCCCGTCGGCTTCCTGGTCGAACTCGACCGCCACACCCGCGTCGTGGACGGCGGCCGGGCCCTCGTCGGGGGCTTCCCCACCCGGTTGATCCGGTTGACGCCGAGGGCCCAACGGCTGTTCACGGGGCGGACGTTGAGGGTGCGGGACGCGGCGAGCGCCCTGCTCGCGGAGCGGCTGCTCGACCTCGCCATGGCTAATCCCGTCGTAGGCTCGCTGCCCCTACCCGCCGATCCCCGGTACACGGTCGTCGTGCCGGTCCGCGACCGGCCACGCCAACTCGCCCGGCTGCTCAGCAGTGTTGGCGCCGATCACCCCGTGATCGTGGTCGACGACGCGTCACGACACCCGAAGGCGGTCGCCGCCGTCGCCGCCGAACACGGGGCCACCTTGGTCACATTGACGACGAACGTCGGCCCGGCGGGCGCCCGCAACGCCGGACTCCGGCTCGTGTCAACGCCCTTCGTCGTGTTCGCCGACTCCGACATCGTGCCGGACCAGGACACCGTGCCCACCCTCCTGCGGCACTTCGCCGACCCCGCCGTCGCCATGGCCGTACCCCGCATCACCGGCCTGCCCTCTGCCGCCCCGACCTGGATCGAACGCTACGAGAACGCCCGCTCCTCCCTCGACCTGGGCGCCCACCCGGCCGGAGTACGACCCGGCAGCCCCGTCTCCTGGGCCTCCACGGCCTGCGTCGTGGCACGGGTGGACGCCCTCACGGAGGGCTTCGACGAGCGGATGCGGGTCGGCGAGGACGTAGACCTGTGCTGGCGGCTGATCGAACAAGGTCGGCGGGTGCGCTACGAGCCGGCGGCCGAGGCGGCACACGAGCACCGCACACGGGCCGACGACTGGCTGCTGCGCAAGGCCGTCTACGGCACCGGCGCGCACCCCCTCGCCGAACGCCACCCGCGCTTCATCGCCCCGGCCGTGTTCGCCCCCTGGAGCGCCGCACTCGTCACCGCCCTGCTCGCCCAACGCCGCTGGTCGGCGCCCGTCGCCGGGGTCGTCCTCGCGGGCGTCACCCTGAAGATCAGCCGTAAGCTCGACGGCGTCGGGCACCCTCACCACCTCGCCGCGCGGCTCACGGTCAACGGGGCCCTGGCGGCCGTGGCCCAGACCTCGGCCCTGTTCAACCGGCACTGGTGGCCCCTCACGATCGTCGGCTGTCTGGCGTCCCGCCGCATACGCAGGGCCGCCGCGGTGGCCGCGGTGGCCGACATCGCCCTTGAGTACCGGCGCGACCGGGCCCACCTCGACCCGATCCGCTACGGCGTCGCGCGCCGCCTCGACGACCTCGCCTACGGCGCCGGCGTGTGGCTGTCCGCGCTCAAAGGCCGCTCCACCACGGCCCTGCGACCTCGTATCACCCGCTGATCCTTAAGTCCCGGTCAGCGGAAAGCGGCCGGCGGACGTCCGGTCCAGGAAAAGACACTGAGACCATCCCGCCGCGCGTCCGCGGCACTTGCGCGATACCGGTCAGCAGGAGGTGTGCGGCGTGACGCACGAAGTGGTCAACCGTGTCGAGGAACTCGGGCCCGAACTGGCCGCACTCGCCGAAGAGAACGAGAAACTCGGCAAGTTGAGCGACCGCACCGTCCAACTGCTCCGCTCGGCCGGCGTGATCCGACTCCTCCAGCCCAAGGTGTTCGGCGGCTACAGCGCCCACCCCCGGGACTTCGCGGAGGCGGTGATGGCCGTCGCACGGCACGACGGCGCCGCCGGGTGGGTGTGCGGTGTCGTCGGCGTACACCCTTGGGAACTGGCCCAGTTGGACCCCCGGCTCGCCCATGAGGTGTGGGACGAGAACCCGGACTCCTGGATCGCCTCGCCGTACATGCCGAACGGCATCGCCGACCCCGTGGACGGCGGCTACGTCCTCAGCGGACGCTGGCCCTTCTCCTCCGGCAGTGACCACTGCGACTGGGACTTCCTCGGCGCGCTCGTCGGCGACGGCAAGGGTAAGCCGGCCGGCCCGATCTCCGTACTCCATGTCGTACTGCCGCGCTCGGACTACGAGATCATCGACGGCACCTGGGACGTGATCGGCCTCGCGGGCACCGGCAGCAAGGACGTCGTCGTCGACAAGGCGTTCATCCCCACCTACCGCACCATCAAGCAGGAAGTGGTCCAGGAGGGCACCGCCGCCGAGGCGGTCGGACTCACCGACACCCTCTACAAGTTGCCCTTCAGCTCCATGTTCCCCCTCGGGATCACCGCCGCCGTCATCGGCATCTGCGAGGGCGCGCTCTCCCTCCACCTGTCCCAGCAGCGCGACCGTGTCGCGGTGACCGGAGTCCAAGTACGCGACGACCCCTATGTGTTGTACGCCGCCGGAGAGGCCGCGGCGGAGATCGCCGCCTCACGGGTCCAACTGATCGACGGAATCAGCCGGTTGTACGACCAGGTCGAGGCCGGGCAGCCCATCTCCGTCGAGGACCGGTCCAACGTCCGCCGCAACCAGGTCCGTTGCGCGTGGCGTGCCGTCTCCGCCCTGGACGAGATCTTCGTGCGGTCCGGCGGCAACGCGATCCGGCGCGACAACCCGATGCAGCGGTTCTGGCGGGACGCGCACGTGGGACTCCAGCACATGATCCATGTCCCCGGGTCCGCGTATCACGCCAACGCCCTGGCCCAGATGGGACTTGAGCTGCCCGAAGCGATGCGCGTGCTGATCTGACGGGTCGTCGAGAACGTGCGAGAACGTGCGAGAACAAGGAGGGGCCGTGACGGACGCGGTCGAGGCGCGCCAATTCCGTGAGGTGCTGGGGCACTTCCCCACCAGCGTGGTCGCCATCACCACGACGGACGTGGACCGGCAACCCCGGGGAATGATCGTCGGAACCTTCATGTCCGTGTCCCTGGAACCGCCCCTGGTGTCCTTCCTGGTGGACGGTTCCTCCAACACCCTGCGGACGATCCGGACGGCCGGACGTTTCTGCGCCAACGCGCTCGCGGGCAACCAGGAACGCCTTTCCCGGCAGATGGCCGGCGGCCCGAACCGCTTCGAGGGCACCGACTGGCAGGAATCCCCGCTCGGCAATCCCGTCCTCGACGGAATCGTCGCGTGGGTCGACTGCACGGTCGAGAAGATCGTCGAACTCGGCGACCACGAACTGGTCGTAGGACGGGTCCGCACGCTCCGCGTCGAGTCGATGAAGACGCCGCTGCTCTTCTTCCGCGGCGGATACGGCGACTACCTGTCGAGCGCGACGCTGCTGCTGGACCGGCTTGTCGGCTGGTGAACGGGCTGGTGGACGAGCGAACAACGAGCCGCGAGATCAAAGGAGATCCATCGATGCGACAGGACCTGCACTTCAGATTGGAACGCATCTCCGCATGGTGCGGATTCGTACTGCTGCTGGGCTTCGCCGTGGCTTTCTCGATCGGCCACCTCATCACGCCGATGGACCCGACGACGGATGCCCAAGGCGTCGTCCAATTCCTCACCGACCACCGGACCGGCATCCTCACCTGTGCCACGATCATGGTCCTGGTGGTCCCGTTCGAGTACCCCTTCGTCGTCGTGACCAGCATGCAGATGCGCCGTATCGAGGGCGGCTGGGGCCTGCTGTCCATGATCCAGCTCCTCACCGGCGTCGTCGCCCCGATCGGCTTCTTCTTCCCGATCGCGATACTCGCCGCCGCGGCCTACCGCCCGGAAAGCCACTCACCCGACGTGCTTTACGCGATGTCGGACATCTACTGGCTCATGCTCGTCGGAAACGCCTGCATATTCGTCCTGCAGGTCTGGTCGATCGGATACGCGGCCCTCGTGGACAACCGGGCCAAGCCGGTGTTCCCACGCTGGTTCGGCTATCTCAACCTGGTACTCGGAGTCCTGCTCATCCCCGGCGCTTTCGTCTTCCTCACCAAGACCGGCCCGTTCGCCTGGAACGGACTCCTCGCGAACGTCCTTCCCACGGCGGTGTACTTCATCTGGAAGATCGCCACACCGATCGTGCTGTTGCGCGCGGTGAAATCGGAAGAGGAGGAGGCTGCTGGGGCGGCCTCGGAATCTGCTGAACTGGCGAGCGCGTAGGGGGTTTTGGTGGCGCAGCGCGCCGCATCAGGCGATCACCTGGTCGAGGGGAAGGAGTGGTTGTACTCCGGACGCCGTGGCGGGCGCCCGGCCTCGACTGGGAGAAGAGCCGCGTCTCGCGCCTGTTGACGCGCATGGAGAACCGCGGCCTCGTGGAGCCGATCCACAGCGGGACCGGCGGTCGCCGTACCGGGATCGGACCGACCGCCGAGGGCCGCCGCGCCGCACAGAGCGCGATCCGCGCGAGATCACCGACGGCGACCGGTAGAGCTTTGGCCTGGTCTGTCCGTCGGGCCTGTCCATCTGGCAGGTCTGCACACGGACACCAGCGGTGATCAATGACCGAGCCGCACTGTCTCGGCGAAGCGTTCAGCGCTCCGCGCGGCGGGCCAGCAGGACCGAGTCCTCGGCCTCGACCGTCCCGGTGTCCCGTTTGAGTGTGCGGGTGCGCTGCTCCACGACGACGGGCTCGAAGTAGTCCGGCAGGCCGGGGAGGAGCTCCGCGGCCAGGAACATCGCCTTGCGGTGGCTCTGGGAGAGGAGCGTGAACTTGTGGGACGGCGCATGCCCGACCACCAGGAGCGACCCGCCGGGGGCGACGCCCGCGGCGAGGCGGCGGGTCACGTCGACCATGCCGCCGTCCGGGGCGTGCAGATAGTGGCTGGTGACCAAGTCGTACGAGCGGTCGCCGGCATCGAAGGTCCTCGCGTCCACCTGCCACCAGTCGACACGGTCGGCCAAGCCTGCCTCCTCGGTGTGGCGGGCGGCACGGGCCAGGCCCTCGGCCGAGAAGTCGGCGCCGGTCACGCGCCACCCCTGCCCGGCGAGCCAGATCACGTCGCCCCCCTCGCCGCAACCGACGTCCAGCGCTGTGCCGGGGGTCAGCTGACCAGCGGTAGCGACGAGCTGCGGATTGGGCTCGCCGCTCCAGAACCGCTCCTGCCCCGCGTACCGCTCGTCCCAACCCGTCGGCTCGAACATCGCGGCGGTGGCCCGCTCGTCGTGCTCGCCGCTTCGGCCGTGTTCGTGGTGTCCTGACACCGTTGCCTCCATCTGCTCATGGTGCTGGGCCCGCCGCCCCGCTCGGGCGTGTTGTCGATGGTGCTCAGACCTGCGCCGGTCCGCACGCGAAATTGCCGTTCCGGCAAACAGTCGCCACCCGGAACATTTCCGCTCATCTGTGAGGAACCCACGTCAAACGCGCATTGATGGACGCTTAGCGATCGCTGCTCTGGGCACTTGGGGATCGTCAGCACAGCCGCCGTGTCCACCCGCCGAGGGCGCCTTTCCCGCGACGCGCGGAGGCCGGGCAAGACCTTGAGGAGTGTCGTGAACGTACGCATGGGGGTGGAGGAGGAGTTCCACATCCTGGAAGTGGAGAGCGGACTGCTGGTACCGCGCGCCGACCAGGTGCTGCGACGGCTTCCCAAGCGGGGCTTCACCGAGGAACTGCACCAGTCCACCGTCGAGTCGAACAGCGGGGTGTACGCCTCGCTGGACAGCCTGTACGCCGACCTCTCCCGGACCAGGCGGCGGCTCGACAGGGCCGCCTCCTCGCTGGGACTGGCGGTCGTTGCCGCGGGCACGGCACCATTGGCGCCCGCCCGCCCTGGTCACCCCACCGCCGACGCGCGCTACCGCCACATGGTCGACGAGTACCGTCAGGTGGCCGACGAGCAGCTCATCTGCGGCGCCCAGATCCACGTGGACGTACCCGACCGCGACACGGCCGTGGGCGTCATGTGTCCGATCTCGCCGTGGCTGCCCGTGCTGCTGGCGCTGAGCGCGAGTTCCCCGTTCTGGCAGGGGTCCGACACCGGCTACGCGAGCTGGCGCACGCTGGTGTGGCAGCGCTGGCCCACCGCGGGACCGGTGGGCTGCTACGCCGACGGGGCCGAGTACGACGCCGCCGTCGACGAGCTCGTCCAGGCCGGAATCATCAGCGACGCGGGGATGATCTACTACGACCTCCGGCCCTCCGACCATCTGCCCACGCTGGAACTGCGCATCTGCGACGCCTGCCCCCGCGTCGAGACCGTGGTGCTCATCGCCGGGCTGTTCCGCGCCCTGGTGACCGACGCCTGTGACCGCCGTGCGGCCGGTGAGGTGGCGTGCGACGGCCACCACGAATGGCTGCGCGGCGCCTCGTGGCGGGCCGCGCGATCCGGCCTGGAGGGGACGCTGGTGCATCCCGAGACCCGTCGGAAGGCACCCGCCGCACGCGTCGTCGGCGAGCTTCTGTCCCGTCTGCGTCCCGCGCTCGAGGCCCACGGCGACTGGCAGACCGTCAACACGCTGACCCAGCAGGCCCTGGCAGAAGGCAGCGCCGCTCGGCGCATACGTCGTACGGCCAGCGAAGAGGGTCTGCTGGCCTGTGCCGACATGCTGATCTCCGAAACCCGCGGCGAGGGCAGGAACCGCCGGCCGCCGCCGCACGGCCGCGGGAAGTCCGCGTCCTCCGCCACGGGCCCGGCGGGGGCACCGGAGGCGGTCGCCCGCTGACTTGCGCTGCCCCGTGAGGTCGGCAGGCGCGGCCGGGGCAGGTCCAACTCCGGTTCGGACAGACAGGGATGGTGTGTGATCACGGCCCGTTGCCGTCATGGCTGGACCGGCGCTTGCCCTGGTCACCATGCGTTGAACACCGGCGCGTCGGGTTGGTGCTGCCGCCATGCCTCGTTGAGGCGCGAGAGCCGGTCCGCGGTGGCGATGCCGAGCAGGGACGCGACCTTGCCGTCGCTGAACGCGAACGCCACCGCGCCCACGACCCGGCCGTCGGTCACGGCGAGAAGTGCCGGGGAGCCGTTGACCAGTGCGATGTGGAACGCGGGGGAGCCGCCGGCCAGCCGCCGCTTCGCCGGTGTGGGCTTGAAGCCGGCCCGCACGTAGGAGGCGACGCGCTCGCGCGTGTCGTACCGCAGCAGCCGCCTGGCCAGTCCGTAGCCGTCCGAGACCGCGGTCGCGTCGTCGGTGAGCAGCGCCACCAGCCGTTCGGTGCGCCCCGAGATGGCGGCGGCGAGGAACTCCTCGACGATCCGGCGCGCGGACCCGGGGTCCACGTCGTCGCCGCGGCGGTGCTCGGCGGTGATGCGGATCCGGGCCCGGTGGACATGTTGTTGGCTCGCGGACTCGGTGATGTCGAGAATCCCGGCGATCTCGGCGTGAGGGTACGAAAAGGCCTCACGCAGGACGTAGACCGCCCGCTCGACCGGCGAGAGGCGTTCCATGAGGGTCAGTACGGCCAAGGACACCGACTCGCGCTGCTCGAAGGTTTCGGCGGGGCCGAGCATCGGGTCGCCTTCGAAGAGCGGCTCGGGCAGCCAGGCACCGGCCGCTCGCTCGTGGCGCGCCCGCGCCGAGCGGAGCCGGTCGAGGCAGAGATGGGTCACGACCTTGGTCAGCCAGGCCTCTGGCAGCTCGATACGTTCCCGGTCCGCGGCCTGCCAGCGCAGGAACGCGTCCTGTACGGCGTCCTCGGCGTCGGCGGCCGAGCCGAGCAGACGGTACGAGAGCGAGGCCAGCCGGCTCCGGCTGGCCTCGAACCGATCGATGGCCGCGCTGTCCATACGGAGCAGCCTATGCGGCGACCCTGACACCAGCCCGGTCAGGCGCGGGGGCCAGGCGATGCCTGCGCTTGGGCATGCCGAAGGTCGGGTGGGCGATGCCCCACCAGGCACCCTTGAGCACGCCCGACTTGAGCCGCGCGGCGGCCTTGCCGCCCAGGTACCAGGACTTCGGGTGGGCGTCCCCGTCGACCATCTGGAAGATGGCGTCACGTCGCCCGAGGCTGATGTGGTTGCCGTGGTACTTCAGCCCGATCGTCGGGACCTCGCTGCCCGTCAGGCGCGCGATGATCGCGGCGGTCGCCTGCATGTTGGTGAGACCGGCCGAGGCGCAGGACATCGGCAGCGGCCGGCCATTCTCGCCGATCGCGTAGGCGCTGTCACCGGCGGCGTAGACGTCCGGGTGCGAGACCGAGCGCATGGTGCGGTCGACGACGATCTGGCCGGTCTTGGCGACCTCCAGGCCGCTTGCGGCCGCGATCGGGTGTACGGCGAACCCGGCCGCCCACACCGTCACGTCGGCCGGGACGGACGTACCGTCGGCGGCGATCGCCCGTGTCGGCTCGACGGCCTTGATGCCGGTGTGCTCGTGGATGGTGATGCCGAGCCGTTCGAACGCCTGGTGCAGGTGACGGCGGGCCTTCGGTGAGAGCCAGGCGCCCAACTCGCCGCGGGCGGCGAGCGCGACCGAGAGGTCGGGTCGGGACTCGGCGAACTCGGTGGCGGTCTCGATGCCGGTGAGCCCCTCACCGACGACCAGCACGGTGCCGCCCCTGTCCAGGTCGGCCAGCCGCTCGCGCAGACGCAGCGCCGAGTACCGGCCGGTCACGTCGAAGGCGTACTCGGCCACGCCGGCGACGCCATGGTGGGCCACGGAGCTGCCGAGCGTGTAGAGAAGCGTGTCGTACGCGAGCTCGCCGTCGCCGTCCTCGCCGGTCACGGCGACGGTCCCGCGCTCGGGGTCGACGCCGGTGACGCGCGCCAGGCTCAGCCGCACGCCGGTGCCCGCGAATACGTCGGTGAGCTTGCGGAACGCGAGGTCCTGGCCGATCGCGAGCTGGTGGAGCCGCATCCGCTCAACGAATTCGGGCACGGCGTTGACAACGGTGATCTCGGTGTCGGCGGGGGAGAGCCGACGGGCCAGGTTTCCGGCGGCGAAGGCCCCGGCGTATCCAGCGCCGAGTACGACGATGCGGTGCTTCATGAGATGGCTCCTGTCTCGTTCGCGTGCCCCTTGAACGAGACGGCGCCCCGATAGCTGACAGGAGCCGGATGTGATGCAGGTCACCGAACCTGGACGAACGACTGACTGTGCGCGCGCGGAAGTCCAAGACGGTCTCGACTCACCCCTCGTCGCCCGGCTGGAGCGTCCCAGCCACAGCCGGGCGACGGGTGAGGGCACCGCTCCGTGTCCCTCGTTCCTGATTCGGAGCCGACGCTCCCGCGGATGGGTCGGATGCCGACGGCACGGCCGTCGATCACGCGTAGGCGGACCGCGCGTTCATCAAGCCCGGACACCCACCACCAACCCGATGTCACAAAACGCGTCGCCCGCTCGTCGTCCAGGAGATCGACATCCCACGACGGATCACCGAGCAGCACAACCACCTACGACAACGGAGCAAATGTGTTCGCCGCCTACGTGACAGTCACCATCCTCGGCGTGCTCTTCAACGGTGCCGCCGCGGTCACCTACCTGATCGGCCACGAATACCCCAAGACCCAGGCGGACATGAAGGGCCTGCCCCGCAAGTGGGTACCGGTGCTGGGCGCGCTCCTGGCGGCGGGCACCGTGGGGCTGCTGGCCGGGCTCGTCGTGCCGCTGCTGGGGACCCTCGCCGCCTCCGGCCTCGTGCTGTACTTCATCGGCGCGATCATCGCCCACCTGCGGGTGGGCTCCCGCAACATAGTGGGCGGCATCGTGTTCCTCGCCACCGCGATCGCCGCCTTGGCCCTGGGCCTGGCCCACCACGGCCCCTCCTAATCGCCGAGCCCAGAACGCGCCCCGGCGGTACGCCGTCCGCCCTCAGCTCAGTCCCCGGGAGCCGACGATGTCACCGCGTACGTGGCCGCGAACGCCCTCATGGGCGTCCATCGCGTCCTCATCGACCTCGTACGACAACGCGCCCCGGCCGACGAGGTCCCCGACCGGCTCGCCGCCGACCTGCGCGCGTACCGCACACAGGCCTTCACCTTCCTCGCGCAAGGTCTCGCCAGTGGCCCCAGCCGGCCCCACAATCTCTCCCGGTACGCTGCCGTCATGCCCACAGCCCTGGTCACCGGCGCGACCGCCGGCATCGGAGCGGCGTTCGCGCGGAGGCTCGCTGCGGACGGCTTCGATCTGGTTCTGCTCGCGCGGGACGTCGAGCGTCTCGAACAGGCCGCTGACACATTCCGGACTGCCCACGGCATCCAGGTGGAGGTCCTGCCGGCGGACCTCAACACCGGGGTGGGGCTTGCGAAAGCGGAGCAACGCGCCGCCGACGGCGTGGACTTGGTGGTGAACAACGCGGGGTTCGGGCAGCGCGGTGACTTCGTCGACACCGAACTGGCCGAGGAACTGGCGATGTTGCGCGTGCACTGCGAAGCCGTTCTACGGCTCACCCGCGCCGCCCTGCCCGGCATGATGGAGCGCGGGCGCGGTGGCGTCATCAACGTCGCCTCGGTCGCGGCGTTCTTCCCGCGCGGGACGTACAGCGCGTCCAAGGCGTGGGTAGTGACGTTCAGCGAGAGCGCGTGCCAACAGGTGGCCGGCACCGGCGCCCATGTGATGGCGCTGTGCCCGGGTTGGGTGCGGACCGAGTTCCACGAGCGGTCGGGCATGGACACCTCGGGGATCCCGGCGGGGATGTGGCTCGACGCTGACCAGTTCGTCGACGCTGCGATCCGGGATTTCCGCCGGGGCGTACCGGTGAGCGTGCCGGACGTCCGCTACAAGGTCATGGTCGGACTGGGCCGTGCCCTGCCCCGCCGACTCGTCGCGCGCCTCTCCGCACGGGCGGGCAGTCGGCACCAGTAGCCCGTTCGGCGAGAAGTCAAGGCTGGCTAGACCGAGAGCGCGAAACCGCCCGTCACCCGCAGCGTCTCACCCGTGACGAACGACGCCTTCGACGAGACCAGATAGAGCAGCGCCTCGACGATGTCCCCTTCCGTGCCCTCCTGTTGGAGGATCTGCTCGCCCAGAACCCGCTTCGCCTCGGCCTCGGGCAGTTCGGCGCGGACGGTGTCCGTGAAGATCAGGCCCGGGGCGATCGCGTTGACACGGATGCCGTCGGCGGCGAACTCGCGCGCGAAGGACACGGTCAGTCCGCGTACGGCGAGTTTGGAGACGCCGTAGATGCTGCGGTTGGCGTAGGCGGCCGACGAGGAGATGTTGACGATGGTGGCGCCCGCGCGACCCCGCATGGCCGGCTGCGCCGCGAGGGAGCAGATGACGACTCCCATGACGTTCACGTCGAGTACGCGTCGGACGTTGGCGAGGCCGAGTTCGGTGAACGGCCGGTTGTAAGCGGCGTGCAGGCCCGCGTTGTTGACCAGGATGTCGAGACCGCCGTGCCGTTCGGCCAGGTCGCCGATGGCCGCCTCGACCGCGTCCTCGTCGGAGACATCGCATGTCACCCCCGTCACGCTGCCGCCTGCGGCGGTGAGTTCGGCTGCGGCGGCCTGCGCCGCGCCGCCGTCGACGTCCGCGAGCACGACATGCGCGCCCCGCGCCGACAGCGCGGCGCCGAACGCCTTGCCGAACCCGCGCCCGCCCCCGGTGATGAACGCGACCTTGCCGTGGTGCTCGTCGCGGTCCGGCATTACGGATGCTCCCGTCGTCGTCCTGGTCCGAATGGGCGCCCGGCGTCCGTCACTTGGGACCGAACCGCTGTCCCGCGTCGAGCCGCAGGCACTGGCCGTTGAGCATCGGGTTGTCGACGATGGCGAGCGCGAGCTTGGCGTACTCCTCGGGGCGGCCCAGGCGTTTGGGGAACGCCGCGTCCTTGACCAGGACCGCCCGCACGTCGTCCGGGATCTTCTCGACGGCGCCCGTGTCGAACAGGCTGGGCGCGATGGCCAGGACCCGGATGCCGAGCGAGCCGAGATCGCGCGCCATGGTGAGACACATGCCGGCGATGGCGGCCTTGGCGGCGCCGTAGGCGACCTGGCCGACCTGACCCTCGAAGGCGGCGATCGACGACGTGTTGATGATGACCCCGCGTTCGCCGTCGGGGTCCTCGGGCTCGTTGCGGCTCATGTGCGCGGCGGCGAGCCGGCTGATGTTGAAGGTCGCGACGGCGTTGAGGTCGAGGACGCGGCGGAAGGTGTCGAGGTCGTGCGGCCCGGTCCGGCCGAGCGTCCGCTGCGCCTTGCCGCCACCGGCGGTCGTGATCGAGACATGCAGCCCGCCCAGTGACTCCACGGCGGCGGCCAGCGCGCTCTCCGTCGCCTCGAAGTCGGTGACGTCGACGGGTTGGAAACGCCCGCCCAGCGCCGCGGCGACCTCCGCGCCGGCCGATGCCGGACGGTCGAGTACGACGACGTCGGCGCCGCGTGCGGCGAGCAACTCCGCACTGGCGCGGCCCATTCCGGAGGCGCCACCGAACACCACGGCCTTCTTGCCCTTGATCTCCATCGATCGATTCCCTTTCGCTCGCGCTCAGGCGGACGCGGACGACCGCTGAAGGAGGGTGCACAGCCGGTCGCGGTGGACGGCCGTGTCCCCGTACAGCACCCGGTCGGCGCGGGCCCGGCGCAGGTGGAGGTGGAGGTCGTGCTCCCAGGTGAAGCCGATGCCGCCGTGCAACTGCAGTGCGCGCGCGGCGACTTCACCGGTGCCCGCTGAGGCGTAGGAGGCGGCGGCGCATGCGGCCCGGGCGGTGTCGTCGGCGCCGGCGTCGGCGGCCATCGCCGCGTAGTACGTGGCGGCGCGGGTGCCGTGCACGATCAGTGCCATGTCGGCGCAGGCGTGTTTGACGGCCTGGAACGTGCCGATCGGCCGCCCGAACTGCACCCGGGTCTTGGTGTGTTCGACGGTCAGCTCCAGCATTCGGTCCATCACGCCGAGCGCGTCCGCGCACCGCAGGACGGACGCCTCGTCGAGCAGGGCCTGGATGTCGTCCGGCCCGCCGTCGAGCCGGGCGTCGAGCGGGACGCGTACGGCGGTCAGACGGACCTCGTGGAACGCGCGGGTCGGATCCAGGACGCGTTGGCGGCGGACGGTGACTCCAGGGGCCGCGCGGTCGACGAGGAAGGACGCCGGTTCGCCGTCGTGGCGTGCGGTGACCAGGAGTTGGCGGGCGCCGCCGGCATCCTGCACCAGGGTCTTGACCCCGTCCAGGACGACCGCGTCCCCGTCGGTGCGTGCGGTGGCGTGGATCCCGTCCAGGGTCCACGGCGCGTGCGGTTCGGCGAAGGCCCAGGTGGCCCAGCCGTCCCCGGCGGCGAGCGCGGGCAGTACCTCGGCGCGCAGCCGCTCGGAACCGCCGTAGGCGATCGCCCGGCCGACAATGGCCGTCGGCAGGAAGGGGCCCCGGCCGAGCGCGCGTCCGATCTCCTCGGCGACCAGGGCGAGTTCGACCAGACCCTGGCCGGAGCCGCCGTACTCCTCGGGCAGCGCCAGGCCGGGCCAGCCGAGGTCGGACGTCAGGCGCCAGAGTTCGGGGTCGACGTCCTCGGGGCGGCCCATCGACGCGCGTACGACGGCGATCGGGGCCCGGTCGGACAGCAGGTCGCGCGAGGCCTCGCGGAGCATGGCCTGCTCCTCGCTCAGCTCGAAGTTCACAGGAGGAAGGTATCCTCTTTTAGGTGATCGGTCGAGATCCTGGGCCGATTCTGGGCGTTCTACCGCTGACTCTATCTAGTTGAGTATCATCAATTGCATGACTGATGCCGTTCTGCTCGCCGCCTGCCGCACCGCGATCGGTACCGCTCGGAAGGGAACGCTGCGTGACACCAGCGCCTTCGATCTCGCCACCGTCGTCGTACGCGAAGCGGTACGACGCTCCGGGCTGCCCCTCGACCTGATCGACGACGTCGTCCTCGGCGAGACCCTGGCCGGAGGTGGGGACATCGCCCGCTACGCGGCCCTCGAAGCGGGGCTGACCCATGTGCCGGGTCTCGCGCACAACCGGCACTGCGCCTCGGGGCTCGCGAGCGTGGCGACCGCGGCAGCGGGCGTCCGCGCCGGAATGGAGCGCGCGGTCGTCGCCGGGGGCACGCAGTCCACGTCGACCGCCCCCGTGGCCCGGCGCCGGATCCCGGGCACCGACGAGTGGCAGGACCCCTGGTCCTCGCCCTCGCACGTGTCGACTCGCGAGGCGCCCCACAACGACATGGCGACGCTTGTCGGCTGGAACACGGCCCGGCTGACCGGCATCTCCCGTCAGGAGATGGACAGTTGGGCGCTGCGCTCGCACCAGCGGGCCGTGCGGGCGATCGACGAGGGACGGTTCGCCGACGAGATCGTCCCGGTCGAGGTCGTCGGCCGTGACGGGACGAAGGCGGTGTTCGACACCGACGAACACCCGCGCCGCGACACCAGCATCGAGAAGCTCGCGGCACTGAAGGTGCTGCGTCCCGAGATCGAGGGCTACTCCATCACCGCGGGCAACTCCAGTGGGGTGAACGACGGTTCGGCCGCGGTCGTCGTGGCCTCCGCCGAGGTAGCCGCCGCCCACGGGCTCACCCCGCTCGCCACCGTACGGTCGTGGGCGAGTGTCGGCGTCGATCCCGTCGAGACCGGACTGGCCCCGATCGCCGCCATCCGCAAGGCACTTGACCGGGCCGGACTGCGGATCGGGGACGTCGACCTGTTCGAGGTCAACGAGGCGTTCGCCGCGGTCGCCGTAGCCACCACCCGCGAACTGGGCCTCGACCCCGAGCGGGTCAACCCCTTCGGCAGCGGGTGCAGCCTCGGCCACCCGATCGCGACCACCGGCGCCCGCATGATCGTCACCCTCGCGCACGAACTGCGCCGCCGTGGCGGAGGCACGGCGGTCGCGGCCATGTGCGCGGGCGGGGGCATGGGATCGGCGATGGTGCTCACCGTCTGACGCGTGGTGTGCCGGGCGGTCCACCGGTCAGCGGGCCGCCCAGCTCACCGTCTTCGTCTGGAGATACTCGTCGAGTCCGAACTCGCCCCATTCCCGGCCGAGTCCGCTCTGCTTGTACCCGCCGAAGGCGGACCGCGGACTGACTCCCGCGCTGCCGCCGTTGATCGTGACACCGCCGGTCCGCAGCCGGGTCGCCATCTCGTACGCGGCCGCGGTGTCGGCGCTCCAGACGGCTCCGCTCAGACCGTACGCGCTGTCGTTGGCCATGCGGACCGCCTCCTCGTCGGTGCGGAACGGGATGACGACACCGACCGGCCCGAAGAACTCGCTCCGGGCGATGGCCATCGCGTTGTCCACGCCGGTGAAGAGGGTCGGCTCCATGAAGTAGCCCCGGTCGAGACCGGCCGGGCGCTTGCCGCCGCAGACGATCCGGGCGCCCTCCTCCTCGCCGACCCGGATCAGTTTCTCGACCTTGTCCCGCTGGGCCGCGCTGATCAGCGGGCCCATCGTGGTGTCCGCCTCGGCGGGGTCACCGACCCTGACCCCGGCCAGGGCGGCGGTGAGCCGGGCGACGAACTCGTCGTGGACGGACTCGTGCACGAGGGTGCGGGTCAGCAGCGAACAGCCTTGTCCCGCATGGGTGGTCATGCCCACGAACGCGGAGCGGACCGCGCCGTCGACGTCACCGTCGGCCCGCACGATGTTGGCCGACTTGCCGCCGAGTTCCAGCACCGCCTTCTTCATGGAGCCCGCGGCCTGCGCGTAGACCGTGCGGCCCACCGTGTCCGACCCGGTGAAGCTGACGAAGTCCACCATCGGGTGGGTGGTCAGCTCCCGGCCGGCCTCGACATCGCCGGTCACGATGTTCAGCACGCCCGGCGGCAGCCCGGCCGCGTCGGCGAAGTCGCCGAGCAGCAGCGAGTCGAGAGGGGTCTGGGGGGCCGGCTTCAGGACCACGGTGCAGCCCGCCGCGAGCGCCGGGATCACCTTCATCATGCTGAGGAAGAAGGGGAAGTTGTACGCCGAGATCAGCGCGCACACCCCGAACGCCTCGCGGCGCAGCACCCCTTGGAAGACACCGATGCCCGGCGCGATCGTCGGATCCATCGGGCGCTCCCACGCGAAGGCCGGCATCACCCGCTCGGCCATGTCCCGCAGATGCGCGACCGGCACCCGGGTCTGGAGAGTCTCGGCCAGCGCGCGCACCGACCCCGCCTCGGCCATGTTGACGGTGACCAGCTCGGGCAGCCGCCGCTCCAGCTCCTCCGCCATCCGCAGCAGCACCGCGCCCCGCTCGGCGGGCCGCATCCGCGGCCACGGCCCCTCGTCGAAGGCCCGCCGCGCCGCCTCGATCGCCCGCCGCACATCGGCGAGCGAGGCGTCCGGTACCTCGGCGACCGTCTCCTCCGTCGCCGGATTGCGTACGACGATCCGCGCGTCCGACGTGCCGTCGGTGTGCCGTCCGTCGATGTAGAGACCCGGAGAGAACGAGTACGTCGTCGTCATGTGCCGTCTCCTCATCGCTGTTGGTCAGAGTTGAGTGTACTGAATTAAGAGGAGGTGACCAGGAGTCGGCGCCATTTATTGACTAGACCGGTCGGTACAGCTAACTTCGCAGATATCTGGGGGTCGGCCTTCTGGCTACGGACGACGGAGTTCGAAGAGAGGTACCGCCTGTGTTCAAAGAATTTGTAGTGTCCGGCGATTCGCACATCATCGAGCCGGTCGATCTGTTCAAGACCCGCCTGCCCAAGCAGTTGCGCGACCGTGCTCTCTGGGAAGAGGAGTTCACCCTCGACGAGCCGATCGTGCCGGGCGGGCACACGGAGTTCAAGAAGCTCCACACCATCGGCTTCGACGGCTGGACCATCTCCAAGTACCGCCAGACTGGCGGGGAGACCCCCGACGGCGAGCCGGACCACATCCTGCGGGACATGAACTACGACGGCGTCGACGCCTCGGTGATGTTCCCCAACCTGTCGCTGTTCGTCCTGTTCACCGACGACCACGAACTCTCCATGGCCCACGCGCGCGTGTGGAACGACTACCTGGTGGAGCGCTACCTCCCCTACAAGGACCGGCTGCGCCCCACGGCCGCGATCCCGATCACGGACGTCCCCGAGGCCGTGGCGGAGATCGAGCGCTGCGCGCGCATGGGCCTGGGCGCGATCCTGCTGCCCGAGATCCCGCCGCTGCCCTACTACGCGCGGGAGTACGACCCCATCTGGGCCGCCGCGCAGGCGCACGGCATGCCGGTCTTCATCCACGTCGCCACCGGCGGGGTGAAGGTCAAGGAGGAGATCTCCGGGACCGCGCAGACCGTGCGCGGCCTGATGACCGCGATGAACATGGGCAAGGGCAACCTGACCGACGACATGGTGGCGGGCCGCACCATGGGCTTCGCGGCCGGGGCGGGGGTCGCCGGGCCGCAGGGCATCATCGCCAGCCTGGTCGGCGGTGGTGTGTGTGAGCGCTTCCCGGACCTGCACTTCAACCTGATCGAGTACACGGCCGGCTGGCTGGTCTCCTTCATGGGCTACATGGACAAGGCGTGGAAGACGGGTACGGGCCAGGACCCCGACTGGTGGCTCGGCTTCTGGGACGACAACCACCCGGCGAAGGAACAGCCCTCGATGGGCCGCCTGTTCGCGATCAACGACAAGTGGCCGTATCCGCTCAAGCCCACCGAGTACGTCCGCCGCCAGATCCACGTGCAGTTCGCGGACGACCCCACGGCGGTCAAGGCGCGGCACATCACCGGTCTGTCGACGGTCATGTGGGGCAATGACTACCCGCACGCCGAGGGCACGTTCCGCAGTAGCGAGGAGTGCATCGCGGAGAACTTCGAGGGCGTGAACGACGAGGACCGCGCGGCCATCCTGGGGGGCACGCTGGCCGACGTCGTGGGCTTCGACAAGAGCAGGAAACTCGCCCCGGTCGCCGAGAAGGCCTGACCACGCGACGGCGTTTCAGGGTACTGAAACGCGAGGGGAGCGGCGGGCGGCCCGAGGGTGCCGCCCGCCGCTTTCTTTCACGCTGTGGGCAGTTCGCCGATCAGCGCGAGGCCGGCGCGGGCGTACGCGGCCCGGCGCCGTCGGCTCACCAGAAAACTGGGCGGTGCGAAATAGCCGACGTCACGAGGCAGCGAACCGGCGCGACGGGCGAGCAGGTCCTTCGCGTCGGCCGTCGTCCCGCACACGGCGATAGCGGTCAGCATCTCGTCGGTGACGGCGGCGGCCATCGCGTCGGTGTCCCCGGCCGCGAACGCCTTGCGGAGCTGGGCCACCGGGCCCTCCCAGGTGTGGTGCGCGACGAACGGGTCATACGTCTTCACCGTGAGATAGAAGGCGATCATGCGCCGGGCGTCGGCCACCGCGCGCTCGGGGGCGCTGTCGTCGACCGCCGTGATGACCCAGCCGTGCTCCAGGGGCGGGTCGGTGCGGCCCGCGGCGGCGGTGCCGCTCTCGACCGACGGGCGTACGACGTCGTTCCACCAGGTGTCGGTGAACAGCCCGTGCCCGATGACTCCGTCGGCGACCCGGCCCGCCGTGGCGGCCATACGGGTGTTGAACGCGGCGAGCAGGACGGGGATGTCGAGCCGGCCGAGGACGGGTGCGCGGACGTCGGCGTCGATCGAGTGGAACTCGCCGGAGTAGTTGACCTTCTCGCCGTTCTCCGCGTGCAGCCAGGCGCGGACGGCGCCGACGGTCTCCGCGATCCGGGCCACCGGGCGGTCGGCGGGTACGTCGAGCCAGTCGCGGTTGATGCGGAACGCGGCGCTGCCGAGGCCCAGGAAGAGTCTTCCCGGCGCCTGTGCGTGCAGTTGGCGCAGCGCGGTGGCGTGCGCGTACGGGGTGCGGGCGAAGGCGTAGGCGATGGCGGGCCCCGCAAGCGCCCGCTCGGAGTTGGCGACGATCTCGGCGAGGGTGAGATAGGCGTCGTGGTCGACGAACTCGCCGGCGCAGAAGGCACCCGCACCGGCCTCCTCGGCCTCACGTGCCACCTCGGGGCCCGGCCAGGGCATGCCGAATCGCATCAGAGCCAGCCCTCCGTAGAAGCTAGTAAAAAAGGATACTGTTTTAGGGAGGGTAGGCGAGTGTCAGCGCAGTGTCCACCGTCCCCGGGGTACCGCCGAGCGGTCCACCTCCGCCTTTCCGATCGGGTTGCCGATCTGGGTGTACGACAGCCCGCCGCGCAGGGCCTGGGTGCGGGTCGCGTCCAGGGACTCCCAGATCGCGCGCACGGTGCCCTGGATCGCGGCCGGCGGTTTGGCGGCGATGATGCGCGCGATCTCGTCCGCCCGGTCCCAGAGTCGCTCACCCGGCAGCACCTCGCTGACCAGGCCGATCTGCAGGGCGCGCGCGGCCGACACCCGCTCGTCCAGGCCGAGCAGGGCGATGCGCAGCGTCTCGCCGAGCGGGATGCGGCGGGCCAGCCCGATCGGTTCGAGCGCGGCGGTGAGCCCGTAGCTGACATGCGGATCGAAGAAGGTCGCATCCTCCGAACAGATCAGGATGTCGGCCTCGTTGAGCCAGTAGAACGCGCCCCCGGCGGCCATCCCGTGCACCGCGCAGACCAGCGGTTTCCACACCTGGTTCAGCTTCGGCGACAGGAACTCGCCGGGGTCGGTCTGAGACCAGACGTTGGGGTGGCGGTCGATGCCCTCCTTGACGTCCATGCCGGTGCTGAACGCGCGCTCGCCCGAGCCGCGCAGCACCACGACACGCACGTCGTCGTCGGTCTTGACCCGGTCCCAGATGGTGGAGAAGTCGTCCAGCATCCGCTGGTTGAAGCTGTTCATGGCCTGCGGCCGGTTCAGCGTGATCGTGGCGACATGGTCGGTCACCTCGAACAGGACGGTCTTGAGATCCACCCGGCGACTCCGTTCGTGAACTCGGTTCGTCATCTCGACGTGATCGAGGTAAGTAGTATACTTTTTTCTGGTCTTTGGGCGCCCGGAACGGAACGAGATCCGCGGAGGAAGCTGCGATGAGGCCACGAGTGGGACAGATGCTCGCCAGTACGGTCGACACCACGGCGGTGATCGTCGTGCGCTGTCCTGACAGCGAGCTGGACATCACCTGCGGCGGCGCCGCCATGATCGAGGGAACCGCGCCGGGGACTGCCACCGGCACCGCCGACCCGGACCAGATGAGTGGTTCACTGCTCGGCAAGCGCTACGCCGACGAGGACCTCGGCCTCGAACTCCTCTGCACGAAGCAGGGCCAGGGCACCCTCGCGGTGAACGGCGTCCCCCTGCCGGTGAAGACCGCCAAGCCGCTCCCGGCCTCCGACTGAGAGCGGGACACACGCCGATGAACGTGTCGATGATCCTGGACATGGCCGCCGAGGGCTTCGGCGACCGGGTCGTGATCGGCCGCGCACAGGACGGGCTCACCCCCGTACGGCTGCGCGAGCTGGCGGCCGGCGGGGCCCGCGCGATCCGCGCGGCCGGCGCCGACGCGGTCGTGTACCTGGCCACGAACGGCCCCGCCTTCGCCGTCGCCCAGTTCGCCGCGGCCCACGCCGGCGTCCCCCTGGTCCCGGTCAACTACCGCCTGGGCGACGAACAACTCGACGCCCTCCTCGCGAACCACCCGCACGCCCTGGCCATCGCCGCCCCCGACCAGGACGCGGCACCGCGCCGAGCCGGACTGTCGGTCCGAGGCCCGGCCGACTGGCTCGCGGAGGCCGCCGCGCACACCGACGGCGACACCGAGCCGGTACCCGCACCCGACACCCCCGCCGTCCTGATCTACACCAGCGGAACCACCTCGGCCCCCAAGGGTGTGCTCCTGCGCCACCACAACCTGGTGTCGTATGTGCTCGGCACAGTGGAGTTCGCCGCGGCGGAGCCCAGCGAGGCGGCGCTGATGAGTGTGCCGCCGTACCACATAGCAGCCGTCTCCAATGTGTTGACGAACCTCTACGCCGGGCGACGCACCCTCACCCTCGACCAGTTCACCCCGGAGGGCTGGCTCGGGCTCGTCCGGGAGCAGGGGATCACGCACGCGATGGTCGTGCCGACGATGCTCGCCCGGATCATGGACATGGAGGGGCTGGACCGTTCCGTCCCCTCCATGCGGTCCCTCGCCTACGGTGGCGCGAGGATGCCGGTGCGGGTGATCGAGACGGCACTGCGCGCCTGGCCGCACGTCGACTTCGTCAACGCCTATGGCCTGACCGAGACTTCGTCCACCATCTCGGTGCTCGGCCCGGCCGAACACCGGGCGGCGATCGCGAGCGACGACCCGGCGGTACGGGCCCGGCTCGGCTCGGCCGGGCTGCCGGTTCCGGGCATCGAGATCGAGGTCCGTGACATCACCGGGGAACCCCTGGGCGCGGGGGAGACCGGGCAGATCTGGGTGCGCGGGGAGCAGGTCTCGGGGGAGTACGCCGGACAGGGCTCGGCCGTCGACGAGCGAGGCTACTTCCACACCCGCGACCGGGGCCGCCTCGACGCCGACGGTTACCTCCACATCGAGGGCAGGGCCGACGACACGATCATCCGGGGCGCGGAGAACATCGCGCCCGCCGAGATAGAGGACGTTCTGCTACGGCACCCGGACGTGCTCGACGCCGTCGTCGTCGGCGTCCCCGACGAGGAGTGGGGCCAGCGCATCGAGGCCGTCGTCGTCCCCCGTGACGGCGCGGCAGTCGACGCCGGGGCACTGCGCGCGGCCGTACGCGGAACCCTGCGCGGCTCGAAGACCCCGGACCGCATCACCTACTGGACCGAACTCCCGCGCACGGTGACCGGCAAGCTGGTGCGCCGCGACATCGTGGCGGCACTGACCGCACCCGGCAACGGGACGGAGGGGCAGTCATGAGCGTCGCCACCAACAGCCCGGCGCTCATAAGGGAGTTGACGAACCGTACGGCGGTCGCGGTCGGCGGCTGGACACCCGGCGCCACCGTCGACGGCGTCGAACCCCTCACCGGCGGAACGTCGAGCCTGACGTACGTCGCCACTCTGTCGGGGGTCCCGGCCGGCTGCGAACGCGTCGTCCTCAAGGTGGCCCCGCCTGGTCTGCCCCCGGTCCGCAACCGGGACGTGCTGCGTCAGGGCCGCCTGATGTCGGCCCTGGCCGGACAGCCGGGCGTACGGGTGCCGAAGGTGTTGTTCTCCGATGCGGGCGCGCCTCCGGCCGTCCAGCCTTTCGTGGCTATGGAGTTGGTGCCCGGGGAGTGCGTAGAGCCGGTGCTGGTGCCGCGCGGCACACTCAGCCCGGGGGAGGTGCGCGGCCGTGCCCTGGACGCCGCTCGGATGCTGGCCGCCTTGCACCGGGTGAGGCCGGTGGGGACGGCGCTCGCGGCGGAGCCGGTGGTGACCCTTGCCGGGGAGATCGACCGCTGGACCCGGGCGTTCGGCACCGTCCCCGACGATCTGCGCACCGGTCACGAGGCGGTCGCCGAACGGCTGCATGCCACCGTGCCCGCCCCGATGACACCGGTGTTCACCCACGGCGACTACCGGCTCGGCAACACCTTGTGCGCGGACGGCGCTGTCACGGCGATCATCGACTGGGAGATCTGGTCCTTCGGCGATCCCCGCGTCGACATGACCTGGCTGACCTTCTTCACCGACGAGGCCCGCCACCCGGCCTCCGCCTCGGACGAGCCCACCGGCATGCCCGCCAAAGCCGAACTCGTCGACGCCTACCAGGAAATGAGGGGTGAGACGCTGCGGGACCTGGAGTGGTTCGAGGCACTCACCAAGTACAAGGAGTCGGCGGCGACCGCGCTGCTGATCAAACGGGGCCGGAAATCAGGGCAGTTGAACACCATGCATCAGCGGATGCTGCCCGCGCTGCCCGTACTCCTGGACGAGGCACTGGAGTTGCTCGGTCAGTACCGCGGGTGACTACTTGGTGTTGCCGCGGAGGGCGGCGATCGCTCGGTCCAGGGTGTGATGGTCGGCCCAACTGCCGTGGAAGCCGAAGGGCACGCGGCTGGGGAGCTTGACCCGGGCCAGTGGTGTGCGACGCAGGTCGGCGGCGTCGTGGATGAGGAGTTCGCTGAGGTCGGTGGCGCGGTTCCACCACAGGGAGAGCAGGTAACCGTCGTCCTCGGCGGCGGAGTTGGCGCGGGGGACGAAGACCGGTTCGCCGGGACTGGTCAGTCCGTCCGGCCCTTCGACGACGGTGGTGCGGTCGAGGACGTAGTCGTGGCGGGCCAGTCCGTCGGACATGATGTCGTCGGCCAGGCCACGGGTGGTGACGAAGTAGCCGTAGCGGTGCGGTCGGCCTGTGTACCCGTCGTTGATCTTGGGGAACTCCCCGAAGACACCGCTGATCATCTCCTCCGTGGCCCGGCCGGTCGCCAGGTCGACACGCCACCGGTGCGGCAGGGCCGGGGGGAACCACTCGTGGGAAGCCAGCGGGGTGGAGAGGCGGTCGACCGGGTTGCCGAGCCGGTCGATGCGGTGCCCGTCGACGACCAACTCGCCTGCCTGCTCGTACGCGTTGAAGAAGTGGGTGTTGGCCCAGTGCCCGCCCAACTCGTGCCAGGTGACCTCGTGGGTGTGACGGTTCATCAGGACGATCTGCACCCCGTGGTCGAGGGAGTTCTCGTCCCAGACCACGCCCGGCCTGCCTTGCGCCACCAGGTCGAGGCGGAACTGGGCCGGGGTGACGAAGAAGACCGCGTAGTTGTCGCTGACCGCGAAGTCGTGCATGAGGACCGGCACTCCGATGTCGAAGGAGTGCGAGTCGACGATCTGGGCGGTCTTCACATCGGCGCGGTACCAGGTGATGGTCGCTCCGGTGGCGGCGAAGAAGAGCATGTCACCGCTCTCGGGGTCGAGCTTGTAGTGGCCGGTGCACAGGACGTCGATGCCGCCGTGGAAGTCGTAGGTGCCGAGGGTGCGCAGGGTCTCGGGGTCGAGCGCGTGCGGCAGTCCGCCCTCGAAGTAGACGATCAGGTGGTCGTCGAACAGACCGGCATTGATGTTCGCCAAGTTCTTGGCGGGCGGGGCGCCTTCGGGCAGTCGGCCAGGAGTGCCGCCGTTGACGAAGCCGCTGTAGAGCGCTTCTCCCGCCTCCATCTCGACCTTCATGGAGTCGGTCTCGACCCACCGGGTGCGGTAGGCGGCCCGGCCGTCGCGGAGGTAGACGCCGCACACCATGCCGTCACCCTCCCACCAGTGGTAGCGCTCGGGGTCGCGGGGCTGGAAGCGGGGGTTGGAGGAGACACGGAACAGCGCGCCCGCGAGGTCGGACGGTATGGCGCCATCCACCTCCAGGTCGTAGGCCTCGCTCTCCTCGGTCCATGGCGCGAAGGGGCCGTTGAGGAACTTGTTCTCGGCGGGCCGGTCGGCTTCCTCTCCGGAGGGGGAGGCACTCCGGTGGGGGACAACGGTCATGGGGTTGGGGCGCATTGTTGCTCCTGGGCGGTGCGGGGTGGACAAGGAGTGCGTCAGAAGGGGTAGTCGGGGAGTTCCCCGCGCACGGTGACCCACTGCTGTTCGGTGAACGCTTCGAGGTTGGCGGCCGTGCCGCCGTGACGGGAACCGGTGCCGGAGTCGCCGACCCCGCCGAAGGGGATGAGCGGCTCGTCGTTGACGGTCTGGTCGTTGATGTGGACGAGGCCACTGGGCACGCGCTCCGCCAGGGCCATTCCCTTCATGACGTCCCGGGTGAGGATGCCCAGGGACAGCCCGTACTCGGTGCCCGCGGCCAGGTGGGCCGCCTCGTCGAGGTCCTGGAAGGGGACGACGGGCGCGACCGGCCCGAAGATCTCCTCGGCGTAGGCGGGCGCGGTGAGCGGGACGCCGGTGAGCACGGTCGGCCGGTAGAAGAGTCCGTCGTAGCTGCCGCCGGCGGCGAGGCGGGCACCGGCCTCGACGGTCTCGGTGACGACACGGTGCACGTTGTCGCGCTGGCCCGCGTCGATGAGCGGTCCGACCGCGACGTCCTCGCCGAGCGGGTCGCCGACAGGGAGCGCCTCGGCGTGCTGGGCGAGCAGGGCGGTGTACTCGTCGTAGACGGAGGCGTGGACGAGGTGGCGACCGCCGGCCATACAGATCTGGCCGGCGTGGACGAAGGACCCCCAGGCTCCCGCCGAGGCGGCCTTGTCCAGATCGACGTCGTCCATGACGACGAGCGCGGAGTTGCCGCCCAGCTCCAGGTGGACCCGCTTGAGGTGCCGGGCCGCGGTGACGCCGATGGCGCGCCCGGCCCGGGTCGAGCCGGTGAACGCGATGACGGGGACCTGCGGATGCTCGACCACGGCCGCGCCGACGTCCGCGCCACCGGGCAGGACGTGCAGCAACCCCGGGGGCAGGCCCGCCTCTTCGAAGACGCGGGCGAGGACGACACCCCCGCTGACCGCGGTGCGGGGATCGGGCTTGAGGACGACCGCGTTGCCGAGAGCGAGCGCCGGGGCGACGGCGCGCATCGACAGGGTGATCGGCACGTTGAACGGAGCGATCACGCCGACCACTCCGACCGGGACCCGGCGGGCGAAGGACAGCCGCTGCTGCCCGGAGCGCAGCAGTTCGCCGTACGGTGCTCCGGCGAGAGCGGCGGCCTCGTGGCACTCGTCGGCACCGCCGCTGTCGACCTGGAGTGCGGCGAACGGCCGGATCGCGCCGGACTCGCGCATCACCCAGGTCTCGATCTCCTGCCGGTGCTCCTCGAAGAGCCGCGCGGCGCGCCGCAACACGGCGGCACGGTCGGAGTACGGCCGCGCGGCCCACTCCCGCTGTGCCGGCACCGCGCGCCGCACCGCCTCGTCCACATCGTCCGGTGTGGCGGAGCCGACGCGGCCGAGGGTCTTGCCGGTGGCGGGCTCGACGGCGTCGTACGCCTCGCCCGAGCCGCTGATCCACTCGCCCGAGCCGGAGAAGATGCGGCCGTCCCAGGTGCTGCTGTCCAAAAAGGTCATGGTGTCCCGTTCCCATAGGTGAGTCGTGTCCAGGGTGTCAGTGGCCGGGCAGTGCCTCGGCCTCGTGCGCGTGCACCACGGAGGTGTCGGCCGCCTCCTCGCTGTCCAGGCCGCCGGGTGCGTCCGCGGCGGTGCTGCGCCGCAGGGCCAGCGCGGCGACGAGCGCGGCGACCAGGCTGGCGCCGGCGCAGAGGAACAGGCTGCGATCGAGGCTCACTTCGAGGGCTTGGCGGGCGAGCGGGACCAAGGTGTGCGACAGCTCGCCGAGGTCGGCGTTGGCGACCGCGATCGCGCCGCCCTGCGCGTTGACGGCGTCGGCCGCGTGCAGGGCGGCGGCCGGAAGCCCGGCAGCGTCCAGCTTCGCGCCGAGGGCGCTGCTCGCTGTACCGAGCGCGACGGCGCTGACGATCGCGGGGCCCAGCGCCTGCCCCGTCTCGCGCACAAGGCTGGCGACCGCGCTGGCCATGCCGGCGTGGCGGATGTCGACGGCGCCGATCGCGACGGCGGTCAGTGCGGAGAACATCGTGATGAAGCCGGTCCCCAGCAGCAGGATCGGTCCGGCCATCGGCGCCAGGTCGGTGGCGTCGCCCGGCAGCAGCGCCATCCAGATCTCACCGGCCGCGAGGGAGAGCAGGCCGCCGACGAGCAGGGTGCGGGGGCGCACACGCTGGAGCAGCTTCGGCAGAACGGGCGTGAGCAGGAGTGGGATTGCCTGGATGAGGGCGAAGGGCAGGGCCGCCTTGAGCGGTGAGAGGTGGTAGATCAGCCCCAGCTTGATGCTCAGCGCATAGGCGGTGCCGATGAAACCGAACATGGCGAGCAGGCCGATCGCGGCGGCCGCGGCGAAGGAAGGGATCCGGAAGAGATCCAGCCGCAGCATCGGCGCCCGCGACCGGCGCTCCGCGACGAGGAATCCCACGAAGGCGACGAGGGCTGCCGCGAAGGCGAGCACGATGTGCGGCGCGGTGTAGCCGTCGTTGGCGCCCTGGATGACGGCGTAGAGCAGCGCGAGCAGGGAGACGGCGATGGTGATCTGGCCGGGCCGGTCGAGACCGCGACCGGCCGGTCGGCGGGAGTCGGTGATCCAGCGGGCACTGACGGCCGCGGTCACCACACCAAGGACCGCGAGCGGCAGGTAGGCCCAGTGCCAGTCGGCGTGTTCGGTGGTGAACCCGCTGATCAGCGGGGCGGCCATGGCACCGAACGCCAGGCTGACGGCCCAGTACGACAGGGCCCGTGCGCGGGCCGCGGAATCCGGTGTGCCCGCGGCGATGACCGCCAGCGAGGACGGGAAGATCGCGGCCGCGCCGAGTCCGGCCACGACCTGGCCCACGATGAGCTGGGTCAGCGTGTCCGAGCTCGCGACGACCGAAGCCCCTGCGGTGATCAGCAGTCCACCGAGGACGAGTAGGCGCTTGCGTCCGAAGAGGTCGCCGAGGACGCCGAAGTTCAGTTCCAGGATGGCCGTCGGCAGGATGAACGCGGCTGGAATCCAGGCCAGAGCGGCGGCCGACGCCCCGAGGTCCCGCTGGATCTCGCCGATGATCGGGGACGCGAGCGGGATGCCGATCTGGGCCACGCAGATGGCCAGACAGGCGGCGATCAGAGTGCCGCGGCCCAGCGACGGCGGGCTCTCCATGGGTGCCTCCAGTAGTCGTATGAAGTCCTGCATAGTTGGACTGCTGTATCGCAAGACAGGACGCTGCACCCAAAGTGCTTGAAGAGTCAAGAGGCGGGACGGGCATGCTCTCCCGTGCGGCAGCGGGTTGACGTCGACAGTTCCAGCGGCTTAGCGTCCCGTAAGACGAGATCGACGTCCTGCTAAAGGAGACATCAGGTATGGCGATCACCGGTCTGGGTCACACCGGCTTCTGGGTCGACGACCTGGAGAAGATGCGCGACTTCTACGCCCGGGTCCTGGGGCTGACCGTCACCGACGAGGACGAGGAGCGGGGCATCGTGTTCCTCTCCGCCCGCCCCGACGAGGAGCACCACGAGTTCGTCCTGCAACGGGGCCGCACCGCCCTCGCCGGGGCCAGGCTCACCCACCAGGTGTCCTGGCGTGTGGACTCGCTGGAGACGGTCATCGACTTCCACCACCGGTTCCGCGCCGAGGGCATCGAGGTCCAGCAGGAGGTCACCCACGGCAACGCGATCGGGATCTACTTCTTCGACCCCGAGGGGAACCGCAACGAGGTCTACCTCCGGTTGGATCGCGACGTACGCCAGCCGTTCCGCAAGACCATCGACCTCGACCAGGACCCGGCCGATGTGCTCGCCGACGTGGAGCGGTTGCTGACCGAGGGCGGACCGGCCTACCAGCCGGTCCAGTGACCACCGTGTCCACGACGGTTGAGCCGCCACCGGTTCTGGTCGTCGGCGCCGGCCCGACCGGACTGACGGCCGCCCATCTGCTGGGCTCCCGGGGCGTACGGGTGCTGCTGGTCGAACGCAACGCCACGACCAGCGACGACGCCAAGGCGATCAGCCTCGACGACGAGTCGCTGCGCACCCTCCAATCGGCCGGCGGCCTCGACGAGGCGGTGTACCCGATCCTCGTGCCGGGCACCGGGACCCGGTACTTCGGCGTCGACGGACGACCGCTCGTCCACGCCCGCGGCACCGGCGACCAACGCTTCGGACACCCGTTCAAGAACCCCTTCGCCCAGCCGGACCTGGAGCGCGTGCTCCGCGAGCAGCTACGCCTCCTGCCGAGCGTCGACGTCCGCTTCGGCACCCGGCTGACCGCGCTCGGGCGGTATCCGGATCGGGTTCGCGCATCGCTTCGGACGGGCGGGCAGGAGGGCCCGGTCGAGGAGGTGGACGTCTCCTACGTCCTCGGCTGCGACGGCGGGCGCAGCACCGTCCGCGACCTGCTGTCCATCCCCATGCGCGGGCGCAGTTTCCCGGACGTGTGGCTGGTGGTCGACACCCTGGGAGACGCGCACGACCAGCGCTACGGCATGCACTACGGCGACCCCGACCGCCCCGCCGTCATCGTCCCCGGACGGGACGGCCGCTGCCGCTACGAGTTCCGCCTGAGGCCGGACGAGTGCGCCCCCGGCACACCGCCCCCGCTCGCTCTGGTACGCCAACTCCTCGCGCCCTACCGGGAGATCACGCCCGAACAGGTGGAGCGCTCGGTCGCCTACGGCTTCCACGCCCTGCTCGCCGACCGGCTGCGCGAGGACCGCTGCTTCCTGCTCGGCGACGCCGCGCACATGATGCCGCCGTTCGCCGGTCAGGGCCTCAATTCCGGTGTACGGGACGCGGCCAACCTGTGCTGGAAGATCGCCGACGTGTTGGCGGGGCGGGCCGGCGACGCGTTGCTCGACACCTACGACACCGAACGGCGCCCCCACGCCCGGGCCGTGATCGACCTGTCCGTGCGGCTCGGCCGGATCGTCATGACCACCAGCCGTCCCCGCGCCCTGCTGCGCGACCTGCTGGTGCGCACGGCCATGCGGACGCCGCCGGGCCGCCGCTACCTCACCGAGATGCGCTACCGGCCCGACACCCGCGTCCGTACCGGAGCAGTCGTCCCGCTCGACGGCCCCGGCCGCGAACTTGTCGGCAGACCGCTGCCGCAGCCGCGCGTGCTGCACGGACCGCACTACCGCCTCACCCGGCTCGACGACGTCCTCGGGCAGGGCTGGAGCCTGCTGGGGGTCGGCGTGACCGACGCCGACTGGGCGGCCCTCGTACCGGCCGGCCTCCCGGACGCCACCGCCGTGGACGTCTTCCTGGACGACCGCACACCACGTGACCGCGACGGCAGGACAGGGATCGCCGACGCGGACGGCCGCCTCGACGCCCTCTTCATCGGGCTGACCGGGTCCTTCGTCCTCGTCCGCCCCGACCGCCTGGTGGGCGCGGTGTTCACCCCGGCTCGGGCCGCGCATGTCGGCGCGGAGCTACGGCAGTTCACCACCCACCCCCGCAAAGCCACCGCTGCTGAGATCCAGCCCGACCCCCAGGGAGTACCCCGATGAGGCTCAGCACCGTCCGAGTCGCCGACGGCCGTACCACCGCCGCCCGGCAGGAGGGCGACGAACTGGTCCTGCTGCCCTTCTGCGACCTCGGCGCCCTGCTCGCCGCCGACGACTGGCGCGACCGCGCGGCCACCACCGACGGCGAACGCCTGCCGCTGGCCGGGACATCGCTCGCACCGCTCGTCCCGCACCCCAACAAAATCGTCTGCCTGGGTCTCAACTACGCCACGCACATCAGGGAAATGGGCCGCGCGACGCCCGAACACCCCACCCTGTTCGCCAAGTTCGACGGCTCACTGATCGGCGCGCACGACGACATCCACATGCCGCCGGTCAGCGAAGACCTGGACTGGGAGGCCGAGTTGGGGGTCGTCGTCGGACGCGGCGGCCGTTGTGTACCGCGCGAACGGGCACTGGAGCACGTGGCCGGCTACACGGTCGCCAACGACGTGACCGTACGGGACTGGCAGCACCGCACCCGGGAGTTCCTCTCCGGCAAGACCTTCGAGGCCACCACCCCGGTCGGACCCGTGCTGGTCACGGCGGACGAACTCCCGCCCGGCGCCTCCGGGTTGACCATCACCTGCGCCGTCGACGGCCACACCATGCAGAAGTCCAACACCGCCGACCTGCTCTTCGACGTGGCCGACATCATCGCCTACGTCAGTACCATCATCACTCTGCTCCCCGGCGACCTGATCCTCACCGGGACCCCGGGCGGGGTGGGCGCCGGCCGCGACCCGAAGGTGTTCCTGCGCCCCGGACAGGAACTCGTCACCACCGTGGAAGGCATCGGGGAACTGCGCAACACCGTCGTCCAGGACCGGCTGTAGACCGGCCCCGCGGGCAGTCGGGCACCGTCTCCGCCGCCCCGCCCGCACCCAGTAAAGTGTCGCGCATGTCAGGAACCGCATCCCCCAACTACCGCGACCGCAACTCCACGGCCGACCGGGCGCTGGACATCCTGACCATGTTCGACGACACCCACCTCGTCGTCTCCGGGACCACGGTCGCGGAGCGGCTCGGTGTGGCACGCTCCACCGCGTACCGCTATCTGCAGAGCCTGGTGGCCGGCCGTTTCCTCGAGGAGGCACCGGGCGGCGGCTTCCGGCTCGGCCTGCGGGTACTGGAGATCGCCCGGCTGGCCCGTCGTAGCTACGGCCTCTCGGAGGTCGCGCAGCCGTCGATGGATGCCCTCGCCGAGGAGGTGCACGAAACCGTGCTGCTGACCCGGCGCACCGGGGACCTGGTGGTGTGCGTGGACCGCGCGGAGAGCACCCGCGCGGTGCGCATCTCCTACGAACGCGGCAGCACCCTGCCGCTCAACGCCGGCGCGTCCGCCCTCGTCCTGCTGGCCTGGAGCCCGGACGCCGAGGCCCGCAGCCTCCTTGAGGCCGCCGAACTGCGCCGCTTCACCCCGGCGACCCTCACCGACGTCGACGCCCTGATGGAACGCCTCGGCCGTATCCGCCGCCTCGGCTACTCCATCACCCGCGGTGAACTCGACCCCGACGTGGTCGGAATCGCCGCCCCGATCCGAGACGAGAACAAGCAGGTGGTCGCGGCGGTAAGCGTGGCCGCCCTCGCCTCCCGGGTGTACCCGGAGGCGGAGACGGAGATCGCCCAGAAGGTCCTGACCACAGCGACCCAGATCAGCGACCGGCTGGCTGTCGTGGCGGGGTGAGTTCACCTGGCTGCGGGGCGGCGCCGCCGGTAGAGCCGGAGTTGTGGTGCGCGTGGGTGGTTGGTGTCCATGAGTCGGGTGGGGGACGTGCACGTCGGGGTCTGCGGCGGGAGTTGTCGGTACAGCCTTTCATCGGCCCGGCTGGTCGTCGTCGTGCGCTGCCGCAATCGGCTGCTGCGTGCCGGAGGCCGACCGACGCCTTCGAAAGGACCGAAGCTGCGGTTCGCGTGGACGGAATGCCGGGTTGGGGGTCGCGGTCGCCGCGCCGAGCGGTGGACGTCAACGTCGCGACCTGCGGCCGCAGTTGCCAGTGCAGCTCTTCGTGCCCGGCTGGTCGTCGTAGTGGGCGGCGGAGGCCGGGAGGGCGCCGCCGATAGGAGAGCGGTGTCGTGGTCGGTGCGGGTGGAACGTCGGGTTGGTGGTCGCCGTTGACGGGCCGCGCGGCGGACGCGAGCGTCGCGTTCTGCGGCCGGAGTTGTCAGTACAACCCGCCATCCGCCCGGGCTGGCCGTCGTCGCGGTCTGCCCCACCCTGCTGACGCGCGGCGGACGCCGGCCGGCGTCGCCGATAGCACCGGAGTCGCGGCCCGCGCGAGCGGAACGCCGGGCCGTTGGTCACCGTCGCCGAGCCGCGCGCCGGACGCGAACATCGCGATCCACAGCCGGAGTTGTCAGTACAGCCCCCCATCCACCCGTATCAGCGCCCCCGTCGTATAACTCGACGCATCGCTCGCCAGATACAGCGCAGTACTGACGATCTCCTCCGGCTGCCCCGGACGTCCGGCCGCGCTGCGCGTCGTCTCGCGCTTCTCCGGCGCCCAGGCCTTGGAGATGTCCGTCAGGAACGGCCCCGCCGAGATCGTGTTGACCCGGACGGTCGGGCCGTACTCCAGGGCGAAGACCGTCGTCAGGGCGTTGAGTGCGGCCTTGGCGCCCGCGTACGGGCCGAAGCGGGGCTGGGGCATCAGGGCGCCGGACGACGAGACGTTGATGATGGAGCCGCCGTTGCCCGAGTCGGCCATGCGCCGGCCGATCAATGAGGCGAGCCGGAACGGGCCCTTGAAGTTGACGCCGATCACCTTGTCGAACAGCTCCTCGCTCGTGTCGGCCGAGGAAGGGGCGAGCGGCGACATGCCGGCGTTGTTGACCAGGACGTCGATCCTGCCGAACTCCTCGTAGGCCGCGTCGACCAGCGAGCCGAGATCGTTCCAGTGGCCGACATGGGCGGCGACCGGCAGGGCACGGCGGCCCAGGGCGCGTATCTCGGCCGCCGCCGTCTCGCACGCGTCGAGTTTGCGGCTGGCGATCACGACGTCGGCGCCCGCGGTGGCGAAGGCGCGCACCATCGCGAGGCCCAGGCCCCGGCTGCCGCCCGTGACGAGGGCGACCTTGCCGGAGAGGTCGAACAGGTCCGCCGGAGCAAGGGACTTGGTGTCGCGTTCGTCGGTCATGCGTCGACCCGGCCGGCGAGACTGTCGTCCTCGACGATGTGGGCGTACCGCTTGCGGGCGGCCTCCAGCTTCGGCGGGATGTGTTCGCTGGGGAACAGGCCCTCGGCCGGGCGGCGGTCCTTCAGGAGCTGCTTGGCGATCGTGGTGCGGTGCACCTCGGTGGGGCCGTCGGCGAGCGCGAGGTTGGGGGCGGCCATCCACCATTTCGCGAGCGGGAGTTCATTGGTGGTGCCGAGCGAGCCGTGCAGATGCAGCGCGCGCTGGATGACGTCGTGCAGCACCTTCGCCGTCTGCACCTTGCACATCGCGATCTGGGTGCGGGCCGCGCCGTGCGGTTGGGAGTCGATGATCCAGGCGGTGTGCAGCACCAGCAGCCGGAACTGCTGCAGCTCCACCCACGAGTCCGCGATGAACTGCTGCACGGCCTGCTTCTCGGCGAGAAGAGTGCCCTGAGTACGCCGGGACACCGCCCGCTCGCACATCATGTCGAAAGCGCGGGTGCACTTGCCGACGGTCCGCATCGCGTGATGCACCCGCCCCCCGCCGAGCCGCGCCTGGGCGACCTTGAAGCCCTCGCCCGGACCGCCGAGCATCGCGTCGAGCGGGACCCGCACCTGGTCGTAGCGGATATAGGCGTGGATGCCCTCGTCTAGGGAGTCGCGTTCGTCCATGGTGCCGACGTTGCGCTTGATCTCGATGCCGGGTGTCTCGGCCGGGACGATGAACATCGACATCCGGGCGTGCGGCGGGGCATCAGGGTCGGTGACGGCCATGACGATGAGGAAGGCCGCGTAACGGGCGTTGGAGGAGAACCACTTCTCCCCGTCGATCACCCATTCGTCGCCCTCGTGCCGGGCCCGGCACGAGAACTCCTTCGGATCGGCGCCGGCCTGCGGTTCCGTCATCGAGAAGGTGGAGACGATGTCCCCGTCGAGCAGCGGCCGTAGATAGCGCGCCTTCTGTTCCTCGGTGCCGAACATGGCCAGGATCTCGGCGTTGCCGGTGTCCGGGGCCGCGGTGCCGAACACGGTGGGGGCCCAGTAGGAGCGGCCGAGGATCTCGTTGAGGTAGGCGAGCTTCACCTGGCCGTAGCCCGCGCCGCCGAGTTCGGCACCGAGGTGGCAGGCCCACAGGCCCTGCGCCCGGACCTGGTCCTGGAGCGGCCGCAGGATCGCGCGCGCCTTCTCGTTGCGGGTGTCGTACGGGTCGCCGCCGTGCGGGAAGAGGAGGTCGAGCGGCTCGACCTCCTCCCGCACGAAGGTCGCCGCCCAGTCCAGCTTGGCCTGGAACTCGGGTTCGATCGAGAAGTCCAGCATCGGCTCTCCGAGAGGTGCGGATCGGTCGGTGACAGCAAAACAGTATACTTTTTAGCGAGGTTCGGTCCATACTCAAGAGGCGTGACGGCATATTGAGTATGAGGAGTTGGTCGATGCGCAGGCCGATGGAGGGCGTTCGCGTTCTCGAAGTAGCCCAGTTCACCTTCGTCCCGGCGGCGGGTGCCGTGCTCGCGGACTGGGGCGCCGACGTGATCAAGATCGAGCACGCCGAACGCGGCGACGCCCAGCGGGGGTTGGTCCGCGTCCTCGGGTACGAGGCCACCAGCAAGGGGTCCTCGTTCTTCCCGATCGTGGAGGGGCCCAACCGAGGCAAACGCAGCGTCGGCCTCGCCCTGGAGAAGCCGTCCGCCCGCGCGGTGTTCGAGGAACTGGTCCGCGCCAGCGACGTGTTCCTCACCAACTTCCTGCCCGGGGCGCGCGCGAAACTGCGCATCGACGTCGAGGACATCCGGGCGATCAACCCGGACATCATCTATGTGCGGGGCAGCGGCTTCGGCGCGCGCGGCGACGAGGCGAACAAGGGCGGCTACGACAGCACGGCCTTCTGGGCGCGCGGCGGCAGCGCCGCCGGTGTCACCCCGCCGGGCGCGGACCGCATGACCCGCATGCCCGCCGGAGCCTACGGCGACGCGATGGGCGGCATGACGATCGCCGGCGGCATCGCCGCCGCCCTCTACTCCCGCGCGACGACCGGCGAACCCTCCGTGGTGGACGTGTCGTTGCTCGGCGTCGGGGCCTGGGCGACCCAGTTCACGGTGAACATGGCGCTGATGGCCGGCGGCCCGCTGCCGGTGAACACCCAGCCCCGCTACGGCTCCGCCACCAACCCGCTGATCGGCGCGTACCGCACCTCGGACGGACGCTGGATCGAGCTCTCGATGCTCCAACCCGGCCGGTACTGGGCCGAGTTCTGCAAGCTCGCCGGGCGTGCGGAGCTGGGCGAGGACGAACGCTTCGACAGCACCGAGAAGTTGATGGCCAACGCGATGGAGGCGGCCGACATCGTCGCCGAACTCATCGCGTCGCGCCCCTACGCCGAGTGGTTCGAGATCCTCTCGCGCGGAGAGGGCCAGTGGGCGGCGGTGCAGAACTCCTGGGAGGTCGGCCAGGACGCCTCGCTGCGCGCCAACGGACTCATCGCCACGGTCGTGGACGCCGACGGCGTGGACCGCGAACTCGTCGCGAACCCCGTCCAGTTCGACGAGACCCCGGCCGAGCTGACCAGGGCACCGCAGTTCGCGGAACACACCGACGAGATCCTGCGCTCGCTCGGTCTCTCCGACGAGGAACTGCTCGCCCTGAAGATCGACGGCGCGGCGACATGACCGCCGTAGGAGAGCCGACCACCCCAGGAGAGGAGCCGTGATGAGCGCGACACTCGAACCCGACGGGACCCACCAGGGCGTCCCCGCCTACCACTTCGACAACCGGCTCGGCGGGCCCGTCCTGAGCCACCAGGAACGCTGGGACGAGATCGCCCGCACCCACTCCGGATTCCGCAGCACCGTGGCACGCGGGTACTGGGTCGTCACCGAAGGCGCGGCCGTGCAGGAGGCGTTGCAGGACTGGCGGACCTTCTCCAACCGGTCCGTGACGGCGCTCGACCCCGACCCCAGGTTCCTGTGGATCCCGGAGATGCTGGACCCGCCGCAGCACACCGCGTGGCGGCGGCTGCTCGGCAGCGCCTTCTCGCCCAAGACCGTCGCCGCCCGCGAACCGGAGGTCCGGGAGGTCGCGTCCGGTCTGGTCGACGGGCTGAAGGACAGGGGCTCCGCCGACGTCCTCGACACGTTCGCCCGCCGCTTCCCGACCCTGATCTTCATGCGTCTGATGGGCCTGCCCGAGGAGGACCTCGCCAGGTTCCTCGACTGGATCCACGATCTGCTGCACCTCTCGCATGGCGAAGACCCGGACGGCAACCGGCAGTTGAGCGCGATGAACGAGGTGTCGCGGTACTTCGAGGAGCAGATCGCGCTACGGCGCGAGGCCCCCCGTGACGACCTGCTCTCCCGCGCCATGACCTGGACGATCGACGGCGAGCCGATCAGCGACCGGGATATGCACGCGTTCTGCATCCTGCTGTTCCAGGCCGGCTTCGACACAGTGCCGATCTCGATCGGCTGGGCGCTGTACCACTTCGCCACGCATCCGGAACAGCGCAGGGCGATTGTCGAGGACCCGGCGCTGATCCCGACGGCGGTCGAGGAGATCCTCCGCGTGTACTCGTTCGTCGTGCCCGCCCGCAAGGCCACCCGGGACGTCGAGATCGGCGGCTGCCCGGTCAGGGCGGGGGAGATGGTGATGCTTCCGCTCGCGGTCAGCAACCGCGACCCCGAGCGCTTCGACCGGCCCCTCGAAGTGGACGTGCGGCGCAGGGCCACCAACCACATCGCGTTCGGGTCGGGCCCGCACCGGTGCCTCGGCTCCCACCTCGCCCGCCTCGAACTCAACGTCGCCGTCGAGGAATGGCACCGGCGCATCCCCGACTACCGGATCACGCCCGGCCAGGACCTCGAAGCGCACGGCAACATGTACGGCATCAAGCAGCTCCGGCTGGAGTGGTGAGCGACGCCATGACACCTCCCCTCAGCCCAACGGACCTGTACCACACAGGAGTTGTCGTCCCGGACGTCGAACTGTGGAAGACCCGGCTGACCGAGATCGCGGGCTACCGCTGGACCGAGACCCTCGCCGCCGATCTGCCGATCCGGCTGGCGGACGGCGATCGCGTGCTCCCGCTGCGCTACGCGTACTCGCTGGACGCCCCGCACATCGAACTCGTGCAGGAGATCCCCGGGACACCGTGGACGGCGGCCGAGCGAAGCGAGATGGGGGTCCCCCCGGACGAAGTCTGGGGGAACATCGCCACCCATCACCTCGGCTACTTCTGCGACGACGTACCGAAGACGTCCAAGCGCCTGGAGGAGGCGGGCTTCCCGCTGGAGGCCTGCGCGGTCGTCGACGGCGCCATGGCGATCTTCGCCTACCACCTGGCCCCTTCCGGCCTGCGCATCGAGATCGTGGAGCGCTCCCGCATCCCGGACCTCGGCGCCTACCTGCGATCCAAGGCACAGACGTGACCCTGACGTTCACCGAGGAACAGGACGAACTCCGTACGACACTACGGCGCTTCCTCACCGAGAAGGCGCCGAGCGCGGCCGTACGCGACGCGATGGACTCCGACGCGGGCCACGACCCCCGGCTGTGGCGGCAGATGGCCGACCAACTCGGCCTGCACGGCCTGGCCTTGCCCGAGGAGCAAGGCGGATCCGGCGGCGGGCCGGTCGAGTTGGGGATCGTGCTGGAGGAGACCGGACGGGCGCTGCTGCCCTCGCCGTACTTCGCGACCGTCGCGCTCGCCGGCCAGGCCCTCACGGCCTCCGGCGACGAGGCGGCGAAGGCGCGTTGGCTGCCCGCGATCGCCGACGGCTCCCTGACGGCCACCCTCGCGCTCGCCGAGGCGGGCGGATCATGGCAGTTGGCGGACGTCGGGGCGACGGCCGGGCACGGGACGGTGTCCGGCACCAAGATGTTCGTCGTCGACGGTCACACCGCCGACCTGATCCTCGTCGTGGCTCGCGCCGACACCGGACCCGGACTCTTCGCCGTCGAAGGCGACGCGCCCGGCGTGACCCGGACCCGGCTGGAGACCCTCGACCCGACCCGGCGGCTGGCGCGCATCGACCTCGACCGGGCGCCCGCGCTGCGGGTCGGCCCGGACGGGGACGCCTCGGTGTATTTGCGCACCGTGCTCGACCTCGTGGCCGTGGCGCTCGCCGCCGAGCAGGTCGGCGGAGCGCAGGCCTGTCTGGACGCCGCCGTCGAATACGCCAAGGTCCGCGTGCAGTTCGGGCGGCCCATCGGGTCCTTCCAGGCGGTCAAGCACAAGTGCGCCGACCTGCTCGTGCAGGTCGAGGGCGCACGGTCGGCCGCGTACCACGCGACCTCCGTGGCCGCCGAGGGCTCGTCCGAACTGCCGGTGTCCGCCGCGCTGGCCGCGGCCTGCTGCGCGGACGCCTTCACTCAGGCGGCCAAGGAGAACATCCAGATCCACGGCGGCATCGGCTACACGTGGGAGCACGACGCGCACCTGTATCTGAAGCGCGCGAAGTCGTCGGAGCAATTGTTCGGGGGCCCGGCGACGCACCGGACCCGGTTGGCCGACCTGGTCGGAATCTGAGACCGACGTCCTGTCGAAAGGCTGATCACGTGGGAATTCGCGACCGCCTGTCCCGGCTGCTGGCCGAAGCGCCGGCGGCTGCCGAGGCGATCGAGTACGACCAGAGGTGGTGGACCTGGGGGCAGGTCCAGCGGACCGCCCGGGACCTCGGCGAGGCACTCGACGCGCTGGGCCTGCCCGCCGGGGCCCGCGTCGGAGTCGTCCTGGAGAACCGGCCCGAACACGTCGCCGCGGTCGCCGCGGTGATCGCTTCCGGGCGCTGCCTGGTCATGCTCAGCCCGCTCCAGCCCGCCGCGCGGCTCGCCGCCGACATCGCCGGCTGCGAGCCACCCGTCGTGGTGTCCGGAGCCGAGGTCCTCACCCGCGAGGGCGTCCTCGACGCCGTGACCGCGCACGGTGCGGCCCTCGAACTGGACACCGACGGGACGCTACGGCCCAGGGGCGGCACGTCACCTGCCGAGGCACCGTCCCGCCCGGGCGTCGCCGTGGAGATGCTCACCTCCGGCACCACCGGCCCACCGAAACGCGTCCACCTGCGCATCGGCCAACTCGACCAGGCCCTCGTCTCAGGCGGCCAGATCCCCAAGGCGAGCAGGCTCCTGTCCCCGTCGGCGTCCCTCGTGGCCACACCGCTCGTCCACATCGGCGGCCTGTGGCGCGCCCTCGCCTGCCTCGCCACCGGACGCCGCATGCTCCTCATGCCCAGATTCGCCGTCGAACCCTGGGTGAGCGCGGTCGAACGCCACCGACTCCGCGCGGCCAGCCTGGTCCCGGCCGCGATCCGCGCCGTACTCGACGCGCAGGTCCCGAAGGAACGCCTCGCCACACTCCAGGTGGTCACCTCCGGCACGGCACCCTGCCCGCCGGAACTCGCCGACGCCTTCTTCCGCACCTACGGCATCCCCGTCCTCATGACCTACGGCGCCACCGAGTTCGCCGGAGCCGTCGCCGGCTGGACCCTCGCGCTGCACGACCACTGGTGGCAGCGCAAGGCGGGCAGCGCCGGACGCGCCTTCGCCGGCGTGGAGTTGAGGGTGACCGGCGAGGACGGCGGCGAGCTGCCCGTCGGTCGTACCGGCCGGCTCGAGGTCCGTACCGAGCAGAGCACCCACGGCGGCCGGACCTGGGTGAGGACCAGCGATCTGGCCCGGATCGACGCCGACCGGTTCGTGTGGATCGAGGGCCGCGCCGACGACGCCATCATCCGCGGCGGCTTCAAGGTGCAACCGGAGACCGTCAAACGGATCCTGGAGACCCACCCGGCCGTACGCGAGGCCGCCGTCGCCGGACTGCCGGAGCCGCGACTCGGTGAAGTACCGGTCGCGGCCGTCGAGTTGGAGCCGGGGCGGCCCGCACCCGATGCGGCGGAACTCACCGCCCTGTGCCGCACGCACCTCGTGCCGTACGAAGTGCCGGCCCACATCGTCGTCCTCGACGAACTGCCCCGCACCCCGTCGAGCAAGGTGAGCCGCGTCGAACTGCTCGACCTCGTACGGGCCCGGCTCGCCGAACACCCCAAGGAGGTCCAGCGGTGAGCAGCACCGAGGAGAAGCCGGCCGAGCGGTTCGGCGTGCTGACGGACGAGGCGGTCGAACGCTCCCGGCGACGCCTCGGCGTCCCCCAGCCGCAGCACAACCCGCCGCACAACCACGAGGTCACCTGGGACGGTGCACGCCACTTCGCCTACGGCTACGGTGACGCCAACCCGCTCTACTGCGACCCCGATTACGCGGCCAAGACCCGCTGGGGCTCGCTCGTCGCACCGCCGACCTTCCTCTACACGATGGGGGAGGACGCGGCCCCGACACCGGACCCCGAGACCAAGGCCGTGCTCAAGGGCGACCCCTTCGCCGGGCTCGGCTCCTACCAGGCGGTGATGGAGTTCGAGTGGTGGCGCCCCCTCCAACTGGGCGACCGCTGCCGGGTGTTGCAGACCCAGGTCGGGGTCCAGGTCAAGCCCAGCCGCTTCGGCGGGCGCACCGCACACGTCGTCCGCGACTACCTCTACGCCAACGGACGCGGCGAGATGCACGCCCTGCGGCGCGGCACCTGGATCAACGCCGAGCGGCACACGTCGAAGAAGCGGGCCAAGGAAGCGCTCGAACAGCAGCCGTACCGGCCCGAGCAACTCGCCGAGATCGACGCGGCGTACGCGGCCGAGACCAGGCGCGGTCCCGCCCCCCGCTACTGGGAGGACGTCGAGGTCGGCGAGGAACTCCAACCCCGCGTGAAGGGCCCGCTGACCACCACGGACGTGGTCGTCTGGCACCTCGGCTGGGGCATGCAGCTCACTCCGCCCGGTGCCTTCGGGATCGCGGCGGCTGTACGCCGCAAGGCTCCCGGCCTCTACCCGCCCAACCGGCTGGGCGTCCCGGACACCGTGCAACGGCTGCACTGGGAGCCCGAACGGGCCCGCGAACTCGGCCTGCCGGGGCCCTACGACTACGGCGGTATGCGCGAGACCTGGCTCTGCCACCTCCTCACCGACTGGATCGGCGACGACGGCTGGCTGTGGAAACTCGGCTGCGAGCACCGCAAGTTCAACTACCTCGGCGACACCACCTGGGTGCGCGGCACCGTCGTCGACAAGCAACAGGTGGACGGTCGGGGCGAGGTGCACATCGAGGTGCGTTGCGAGAACCAGCGCGGCGAAGTCACCACCCCCGGCACGGCGGTTGTGCTGCTGCCGACCAGGGAGCGGGCCGTGGAACTGCCCGTCCCGCCCGCCGACGACCTGGACGGCATGGTCGCCCACGAGCTGGAGCGGTTCGCGGTCAACGGCAAGTGAACGGCAATTGAGGATCACGATTCAGGAGGCAGGATGTCGGACGAGGTGCTGGTGGAACGCCGTGGCGCGGTCCAGGTCATCACGATCAACCGTCCTACGGTGAAGAACGCGCTGGATGCCGGGGTGGCCGCCGGTGTCGCCGCCGCCGTGGACGAACTGGACGAGTCGAACGAGCTGCGGGTCGGTGTCCTCACCGGGGCGGGCGGCACGTTCTCGGCGGGGATGGACCTCAAGGCATGGCTGCGCGGCGAGAGCCCCGCGATCGAGGGCCGCGGACTGTGCGGGATCACCATCACCCCGCCGCGCAAGCCGTTGATCGGCGCGGTCGAGGGATGGGCGCTGGCGGGCGGCTTCGAGTTGCTGCTCGCCTGCGACCTCGTCGTGGCGTCCCGGACGGCACGGGTCGGGGTGCCGGAGGTGAAGCGGTCCCTGGTCGCGCGGGCCGGTGCGGCCCTGCGCCTCCCGCAGCGGATCCCGTACGCCATCGCGCTGGAACTGCTGCTCACCGGCGAGCCCATCACCGCCGTACGCGCGGCGGAGGTCGGACTGGTCAACCGGCTCACGGACGAGGGCGGCGCGCTCGCCGGCGCGCTGGAACTCGCCGCGACCATCGCGGCGAACGGGCCCCTCGCCGTCGCCGCGACCAAGGAGATCGCCCGGTCCGCCGCCGAGTGGACGCTGGAGGAGGGCTGGACCCGGCAGGCCGAGATCGCGGCTCCGGTGTTCTCGTCCGAGGACGCACGGGAAGGCGCCGCCGCCTTCGCCGAGAAGCGCTCGCCGGTCTGGAAGGGACGCTGACAGCGTCGTAGCAGAATCAGTATCCGCAATGACGGCTCGTCAGGGAGGGTGTTGTGACCACAGGACCGCTGTCCGGCTGCCGCGTCGTCGAGCTGGGCGGCATCGGGCCGGGCCCGTTCGCCGGCATGCTGCTCGCCGACCTCGGCGCGGAGGTCGTCCGGGTGGACCGGCCCGAGCGGGCGGCGGAGCCCGACGCGGGCGGCCCTGCGGACGTGCTCAACCGCGGGAAGCGTTCGGTCGTCCTCGACCTGAAACACCCGGAAGGACCCGCCGTACTCCTCCAACTCGCCCAGCGCGCCGACGTGTTGATCGAAGGCTTCCGTCCTGGCGTCACCGAACGCCTGGGCATCGGACCCCACGAGTGCCTCGCCCGCAACCCCCGGCTCGTCTACGGCCGGATGACCGGCTGGGGCCAGACCGGACCCCTCGCCGCAGCCGCCGGGCATGACCTCACCTACATCGCCCTCACCGGCGCGCTCGGCGCGATCGGCGACGCGGCGGGACCGCCGCAGATACCGCTCAACCTCGTCGGCGACTTCGGGGGCGGCGGCTGCTACCTCGTGATCGGCGTGCTCGCCGCCCTGCACGCCGTAGGACGCACGGGAGTTGGCCAGGTCGTCGACGCGGCCATCGTCGACGGCACGGCCCACCTCCTCGCGAGTACTTTCGGCAAACTCGGGCGGGGGGTGTGGACCGACGAGCGCGGTACCAACCAACTCGACGGCGGCTGGCCGTTCTACGCCGTCTACGAGACGAAGGACCGCCGGCATGTCGCGGTCGGCGCCCTTGAGGCCAAGTTCTACCGGCGGCTGATCGGGCTGCTCAAGCTCGACGTCGATCCGGAGCTGCAGCACGACCGCTCGACCTGGCCGGAGCTGCGCCGCCGCCTGGCGGAACGGTTCGCGGAACGCACCCGCGACGAATGGGCGGCCCTGTTCGAAGGCACCGACGCCTGCGTCGCCCCCGTCCTCGGCCTCACCGAGGCGGCAGCAAACCCCCAACTAGCCGCACGCGCCAGCCTGTTCACACGGGAAGGCGTCGTCCAGCCCGCCGCGGCACCCCGCTTCTCGGCGACCCCGTCGAGCCCCGGGCCGGCCGCACCACCCGTAGGCGCCGACACCCGCGCCGTGTTCCGGGACTGGGAGATCGCCGGCGTCGACGCACTCGTCGACAGCGGCACCGCCGTCCAGTTCCCCCACTGACCGAAAGGACCCCGCAATGCCAGAGGCCGTCATCGTCGACGCCGTCCGCACCCCCATCGGCAAGCGCAACGGCTCCCTGGCCGCCGTACACGCGGCCGACCTGTCGGCCCATGTGCTCACCGCGCTGGTGGAACGCACCGGCGTGGACCCCGGCACCGTCGACGACGTGATGTGGGGCTGCGTGACCCAGATCGGCGACCAGTCGAGCAACATCGCCCGGTTCGCGGCACTGGCCGCGGGCTGGCCCGAGCATGTGCCCGGGGTGACGATCAACCGGGCCTGCGGCTCCAGCCAACAGGCCGTCGACTCCGCCGCGCACGCCGTCATGGCCGGACAGTACGACCTCGTGGTGGCCGGCGGTGTGGAGACCATGACCAGGGTCCCGCTCGGCTCGCACCGCACCACAGGGCAGCCGTACGGGCCCGCCGTCCTGGCCCGCTACGACGGGTTCCAGTTCAGCCAGGGCGTCGGCGCCGAGCTGATCTCCGAACGGTGGGGCCTCAGCCGCAACCGGCTCGACGAGTTCGCGTCCGAGTCGCACGCCAAGGCCGCCGCGGCGATCGACTCCGGGGTCTTCGACGACCACATCGTGCCCATCGAGGTCGACGGCACCAAGTTCACCGTCGACGAGGGCCTGCGGCGCGGCACTTCGGTCGAGACCCTCGCCAAACTCAAGCCGTCGTTCAAGGACGACGGAGTGATCCACGCCGGAAACTCCTCCCAGATATCCGACGGCGCCGCCGCACTCCTCATCACAACTCCCGAACGGGCAAGGGAGTTGGGGCTCAAGCCAATCGCCCGCTACCACTCGGGCGCGGTGAGCGGCGCGGACCCGATCATGATGCTGACCGGCCCGATCCCGGCGACCGAGAAGGTGCTGCGCCGGTCCGGTCTCGCCATCGGGGACATCGGGGTGTTCGAGGTCAACGAGGCGTTCGCGCCAGTGCCGTTGGCGTGGCTGGCCGAGACCGGAGCCGACCCCGAGCGGCTCAACCCGCTCGGTGGCGCGATCGCGGTCGGCCATCCGCTCGGCGGCTCCGGCGCCATCCTGATGACCCGGCTGCTCGCCCGGATGCGGCAACGGAACCTGCGCTATGGACTCCAGACGATGTGCGAAGGGGGCGGCACGGCCAACGCCACGGTCATCGAACTGCTTTCGTGACGTCCGTCCGCTGACCATCCCCCCTCACAGGTGGCTCCGTGGCGACCGGCGCGGTCGAGTCACCGTCGCCACACCCTTGTCAGTGGCCGAAGACCCACATCGCCGGATCCGGGCCGACGACGCGCCGCAGGTGAGGCGCGCGCCCGGCCACCGGGCCGCGGGCGGCCGCGGCGAAAGCGGCCCGGTCGGGGTGGCCGGTCTTCCGGAGCAGGCTCGCCACGTGTTTCTCCACCGTCCGCGGCGAGATGTGCAGCCAGTCGGCGATGTCCTTGTTGCCGATCCGCTCGACGAGCAGCCGGGCGACCTCGAACTCCCGGACGGTGACGCCGTACCGGCGCAGATCGGGTGGCACGTGCTCGGTGCCCGTGCGCCGCTGCCGGACCGGTGCGCCCATGCCGCGCAACAGGCTCCGGCACGCGGCGGCGACCGCCGGAACGCCGGCGCCGTGGAAGTACTCCTCCGCCTCACGCACCCAGTCGACGGGCTCGCCCCAGCCGTCCTCGTACGCCGACCGAGCGACCAGGCGCAGGACCAGATTGCGCGCCACCGGGTAGGGCGCCGCGGCCTCGAGTGCCGCGGTCGCGGCGGCGGTCGCCTCGGCGGGCCTGCCCTCGCGGCCCAGCAGCACCGCGTCCGCCGCCCCGGCGAACTGCCGGTTCCAACGGGTGTCGCCGCCGGCCCGGGCGACGTCGGTGTGGTGCCGTCGGCCCACGCGCCCGGCGAGCACACCGCGCAGCAGCATGACGCCGTACATGCCCTGCGCCCCGAACTCGCCGACTCCCGGGTTTTCCTTGTCGTACACGAGAGCCTGCGCGAACTCCTGCTCGGCGGCGTCGTGGTTCTCCTCCAGCAGCGAGCAGAACGCCCGCGCCAGCCCGTACGACATCGACCGCGCACCGGGCGAGTCGTCGATGCCCCGGGCCAGCCGGTCCAGGGCCTCCTGCATCTCGGCGCGCCGCCCCTGGTGCGCGTACCGTACGGCCTCCGCCAACCGCATCATGGACGCGGCCGGGCGCAGCCGTAGTCGCGTCGCCTCGGACAGCCCGTCGCGGATCCGTCGGCCGGCCTCCTCGAACGCGCCGCGTCGGACCTGCTCCAGGGCGAGGACGCAGCCGCTCTCGTACGCCAGGGGGAGCACGCCGATCCGCAGGGCCTCCTGGCGGGCCTCTTCGAGCAGGGTCGGCTCTCCGTCGCGGCGCAGCGCGCTGCGGGCCAGGTACACCTCGGCGGACACCCGCAGGTCGGGTAGCCGGTGCAGGTCGGCGACAGCACCGGCGCGCGCGAAGTGTGCCGCGGCGGCTTCCTCGTCGTGTTCCGCGGCCAGGTGTCCGAGCAGCAGGAGTGCCCTGCCGTGCACGTCCGGCAGCTCGGCGTGCTGAGCCGCCTCCGCTGCCCGGCGGGCGTATGCGGCGGCCGAGCGCAGCCGGTCGGGCGCGGGCCTGCTCAGCTCCACCTGGGCGGAGGCCAGGTCGACGGGGGCGCTGTGCGCGGCGGTCGCGGAGGCGCCGAGCAGCCGGCGGGCGGTGTCGAGATACCGGAAGGCGTCGGTGGGCCGGCCCGTCGACTCGGTGACCTCGGCCAGCTGCGCGTAGAGGCCCGCCCGGCGCGCCGCCGGAATCTCGTGGCCGTCCAGTGCTTCGAGGTCGTCGGCCAGCCCGGGTACGGCGTCGAACCGGGCCGCACGGGAGACGGTGCGCAGGAGCAACTCCAGCACGGTGGCCCGCAGTTCGGGCGCGAGCCCGGTATCGACCGACCGGTGCGCGCGGGTGAGCAGAGCCACCGCCCGATCCACCGCGCCCTCGGCCATCGCGCGCCGCGCCGCCTCGCAGTACAGGGGGACGGCATCGCGAGCGTCGCCGGCCTGCTCGAACAGGTCGGCGGCGTGCACGCACCACTCGCCGGGCAGTCCCGGGTGGAGGTCGACCAGAGTGTGCGCCGCGCGCCGCGCGTAACCGGTGCGTTCCGCCGGCCCGAGATCCTCCAGCAGTACCTGTGCGGCGAGCCGGGGCCGGAACGCGTACCACTCCGGACTCGATCTGTCCGGTTCGAGCAGATACGAGGAGACTCCCGCGTGCAGGACCGTCAGCAGTTCGCGATCGTCGCACCCGGCTGCTCGCTGGAGCACCGGCAAGGGGAAGCGCTGCCCGAAGAGGGCCGCGACGCCGAGGATCACGCGTCCGCGGGGGGCGAGCCGGTCGGTCCGGTACCTGATACTGCGGGCGACTGCGGCGGGCACGGGGAGCCTCCGGGAGCCGTTCTGGGTGCGGCGGCCCAGGTCGTGGAGGAGTTCCTCGATCACCAGCGGGATCCCGGCGCTGTCGGCCACCACGTCGTCGACCAGTTCCGCGCTGACCGCGCCCGGGGTGGATCCCCACTCGGCCACGACGAGGGCGTGCACGTCCGGGCGTCCCAGCGGGCGCAGTTCGAGGGTCGACGCGGCTCCCCGCTGACGCGCCCGGGCGGCCAGCTCGGTCGCCACACAGAGCTCACGACCGGCGATGAGCAGCAGCACGGCGGGCTGCTCCGCAAGGTTGTCGAGGACGTACTCAAGGACCGCCAGCGTCTCCGTGTCCGCGTCGTGCAGGTCGTCGAGCACGAGCAGGAATCCGTGCTGCCGGCCGGCCACGCCGAGCACGCGCAGGAGCGCCTCGGCGACCACGAGGTGCGACACGGGGGCGGTGCCGGGGACCTGGCTCCCGGGCAGCAGGCGCGTGAGCACCGGTCCGTAGGGGCCCAGTTGGTCCGGGTCCGGCAGCAGGCCGGCCCGGGACAGGGAGAGCAACGCCTCGACCAGCGGTCGGTACGGCAGGGCCGAGCCGACCGCACCGGCCCGGCCCCGTGCGGTGACCATGCCCGCTTCGGCAGCCGCGCCGAGAGCCTCCACGGCGAGCCGCGTCTTGCCGATGCCGGGCTCGCCGGTGACGAAGACCGCGCCGCCACGCCCCGAGCGCGCCGCGGCCAGAGCCGTCATGACCTGCCACATCTCGGCCCGTCGGCCGATGAACGCGCCGCGAGACCCGTTGTCGCCCCCGGCCGGACCCGGCCGGCCGACGACCTGCGCGCCGCTCCCGTCCGACGACGGTGGCCGGGAGTTCAGGACGTCCGGGGCCGCGAAGTGGTGCAGGTCCGGCTTCCTCATACGCCTCGCCCCGCACCCGGCGCGGAGGACGCAGGGCCTGCACCGTCCGGCGCAGCCGCTGGTCGTGCGCTTCGGCGACGGGCGTCCGCTTCCGCCCCCGGCTCTCCCGACCGCCCTGTCCCGTACCGGGCCCGGTGGCACTCCCGTGTGCACATCAACATCCCCCCGATGCCGAGTCGTTCGCATTGAGCGTGATTCACCACCATCCGCCTGTCGCGTCAGGTTCCGTTCAGCGGACCGGAGCCGGCTCCGCCTCCCGGGCGGCGACGGCCCGGTGCGCCGCACGACCAGGACAAAACGACTGACGGTACCGGTTCGGGCGACCCGGGGCATGGGGCGCGACCACCACCATTCGCGCCGACCGGACTCGCGCGTTCCTGGGGGCGGCGCACGCGGAATGCGGGGCCTTTCCCCTGATGTACGCGTCCGACGCACGCCGTTGACTGGTCCGGCCGACCGATCGGTACCCGTTCCGTCTCCCGAGCGCGTCAACGCGCTCCCGACCACTGAGGAGGTGACCCGCATGAGCGTTCTGAAGCTGCAGACGATTGAGCCGCGGACGGAGAACAGCAGCGCCGTGGTTCTGAGCATCACCAGCAGCCTGAGCAGCACCTGCTGCAGGTAATCCAACTGAGCGGCACCTGCTGCGGGGCAACCCTCTGAGCGGTACCTGCCGCCCGCTGTCTGACGGCGTGAACCATGCGGGGAGTGCACACACCGCGCGCCCCGCATGGTTCCCGCCGCTCCGGCGCGCCCTCATCAAGCACCCGCCAGGCTCCTCGGACACACCGACAGAGGCAGACATGATCAACGAACGATGGGTATACCGATTTCCCTTCTGCTGGAACGACACCCTGTTCTTCGACCCGCTCGACGTCTACTACGAGCCGAAGCCCGACCACTTCCTCGCCTCCCTCGACGACCGGGTGCGGGCACGATTCGTCCGCAAGGGCATCTGGTGGAGCTACCGGCACAATCCGAACCTGCCCGAGCAGGGGTGGAAGATCCATGTGTCGGCGAACCATCGCAACGTGCGCGAGGTCGCCGCCTCGGTGATCGGGTATCTGACCGAGCACGACATCGACTTCAAGATCGCTCTCGATCTCACCGTGTTCGAGATGCTGAGTTCGAAGGCCATGTCGCGGGGCAGCGGCGGCAAACTCGTCACCGTCTACCCCCGGGACGACGACGAGTTCCGGTCGTGTCTGGCCGGCCTCGCCCTAGTGCTGGACGGCGCCGAGGGCCCGTACGTGCTCTCCGACCTCCGGTACCGCGACCACAAGGCGCTCTACTTCCGGTACGGGCAGTTCCTGGACACCCATTCCGTCGATGTCCTGGGCCGGCCGGTGCCCCACATCACGGGACCGGACGGGCCGGTCACCGACGACCGACGCCCCGGCTACGCCCAACCGCCGTGGGTGGCATGGCCGTTCGCCGACTGGAAGCCGCCGGCCGACACCGACGATGACGGCCTGCTGGCTGGTCGCTTCCGGGTGACCGGGGCGCTGCAGTTCTCCAACAGCGGCGGGGTGTACACCGCCGAGGACACGGCGAACGAGGACCGTGTCGTGGTGCTCAAGGAGGCCCGCCCGCACACCAATGTCGACCCGCGTCAGGACCACGACGCCGTGGACATCCTCCACCGCGAGTGGGTGTTCCTGAACCGGCTGGCCGACGTCGGGACGTTCCCCGCCCCGATCGCCACGTTCCGCCACTGGGAACACCACTTCATCGCGGAGGAGTTCGTCGACGGCACCGACATCCGCTCCATGCTGCTCGAACGCAACCCGCTCGCCCGGCTGGGCCCCGGTGGCATCCCGCAGTCGCAGGAGTTCCTGCGGATCTTCCTCGCCGTTTTCCGCGGACTGGCGCGTGCGCTCCAGGCCGCCCACGACCGCAAGGTGATCCTCGGCGACTTCACCGCCGCGAACGTCCTCATCGACCCGGACACCCTGAAGGTCACCATCGTCGACCTGGAGACGTGCCGACTGACCGAGGCCGACGCGGAGCACGCGCACCTGGAGGCACCGGTCGAGCTGTACACACCGGGGTTCACCAATTTCCGACGCCGTTTCGCCGTGTCCGCGGTCGAGGACGACCTGTTCGGCCTGGCCATGACGATGGCCTACTTCATCTTCCCGGTCGCGGCCCTGTCGTATCTGCGCGAGGACATCCTGGACCGCTACCGGATCCTCACCGACAGCCTCGGCTGGCCGACGCGGATCCATGAACTGCTCACGGAACTGGCGCAGGCGCGGATCACGATCACGGACGTCCTGCATGAGCTGGAGCACGAGGACGACCTGGTCGACCAGGTCCATGCCGTGCCGGTGCGACCGGCCGTCGAGGAGCGACTCGGCCTGGCGGAGACCGAGGCGGGGCTGGCCGCCTTCATCGACGCCGTCGCCGACACCGACCGGCCCACGCTCTTCCCCGTCGACCCGTTCGCGCACGTCACCAACCCGCTGAGCCTGGGCTTCGGCGCCAGCGGCGTCCTGTGGGCGCTGAACGCCTCGGGCCTCCCGCTCCGGCCCGAATGGCTGCGCCGGCTGCGCGACGACCTGGCCGGCCTCGACCCGGCCCAGTACCCGGCGGGCCTGATGAACGGTCTGGCCGGCATCGCCTGGGCGACCGACACCCTCGGCTTCCGCACGCAGGCCGCGCGGTTGCTGGCGCGGGCCAACCGGCACGCCCACGAGTCCGGTGACTACACCTTCTATTACGGCCTGGCCGGCGTGGGCATGACGAACCTGCGCTTCTACGTCCACGACCACGACGAACGTCACCTCGCCGCGGCACGGGACTGCGCCCGGGCGCTGCGTGAGGCCGCCCGGCACGACGGCGGCCGGGTCCACTGGCGCAACGAGTTCACGGCCGGGGAACCGTTCACCGGCCTGGGCTTCGGCCAGGCGGGCGTCGCGATGTTCCTGCTGCGCATGCACCAGATCACTGGGGACGAGTGGTGCCTGAGCCTCGGCCGCGGCGCACTGGCCTGGGAGATGGCCCACGCCGAGCGGCAGGACGACGGCAATGTCACATTCGACCACCGCGGCACCGCGGAGCCCTATGTCGAGGTGGGTTCCGCGGGCATCGCCCGAGTGCTGCTGCGCTACGGCGATCTGGATTCCGCACGGACCGTCCTGCGCGCGCTGGATGTCCGGCAGGCCGTGCTGCCGGGGTTCTCGTTCGGCATGTCCGGGATCGCCGACACGCTTCTCGACGCGGCCTCGATCACCGGCGACGCCGCCTACCGGGACATCGCACTGCGGCAACTCGACTTCGTACGGCGGCTGTTCCTGTTCGAGCCGGACGAGCGGTTCGCGGTACCGCGACACGGCGAGGCGGTGCCCCTGGGCTCGCCCGGCGACGGACTGCTGCGCTGCTCCACCGACTACCTGAGCGGCTCGGCCGGCATCCTTCGGGTGCTCCACCGCGTGAACCACGGCGGCACCGCCGACTTCCTGCTGGACGAGGCGGCCCGGTGAAGGAGCTGTGGCACACGCTCAGGGGCCACCGGACCCAGCTCTCGGCGATCGTCCTCATCGAGGCGGCCCTCGGCGGGACCGAGGCCCTGGTGCATCCCCTGCTGCTGAAGGCCCTGTTCGACCAGGCGATCCTGACCGGCCACTTCCACCGGTTCGTCGTCCTCGCCGCCTGCTACCTCCTGCTCGGCTTCACCCTGAGCCTCGCGGGCTACGGGGTGGCGCGCTGGCGCAAGCGGTTCGAGAACACGTTCATGCTGGACCTGGAGATGGAGCTGCTGGACCGCGCGCTCGGCCAGGACGCACGGCGGATGGCACAGGCCGGCAACGCCTCCTTCGTCAGCCGGGTCCACAACGACGTCCAGGAAGGGGTCCTGCCGGCCGTCGACGTCTGCATCCGCATCGCGAAGCAGGCGGTCTCGTCCGTCGTCTTCGTCGGCGTGCTGCTGTACCTGTCCTGGCAGGCCAGTCTCATCCTGCTCGTCATCGTGCCGCCGCTGGTGTACGTCAGCAACCGCATCGCCAAGCGGATCGAGGACAACACCGAACCGGAACGCGAGGCGGAGGCGCAGTACGTCAACACGCTGTCCCGGACGCTGGAGTCCTTCCACGCGCTGCGCGGCCTGCCGGCGCTGCTGCCCGGCACCCGGGCCGCCAACAGGAAGGCGCTGCGCGGTTTCCTGGGCATCACCTTCACCAACTTCCGACTCGCCCAGAAGCAGACCACGCTGAGCGACCTCGTCATGAACCTCTCCGACACCACCGCGATGATCACCGGGGCGTACTTCGTGTTCGCCGGCCGGATGTCGTTCGGCAGTTTCCTCGCCTTCGTGAACTCGCTGTGGCGGGCCGTCACCGGAATCTTCGAGCTTGTGAACATGATTCCGCAGGCCCGCCGGAACACCGCCGTGCTCCGGCGGATCGCCACCCTGCGCGCCTCCGGGGTGTCGCGGTACCACGACGAGGGACGCGTGGTGCTGGTCCACGCCGTCCGCGTCGGGTACGACGACGGCGCGGACGTGACGATCGAGGACTTCGAACTGGGCGCGGGTGAGCACGTCCTGCTGCGGGGCCCCAACGGCTGCGGCAAGACGACGCTCCTGCACGTCATCTCTGGAACGCTCGCTCCCGACCGCGGCATGGTGACACTGCCGGACCGGGTCGCCGCCCTGACCGCTCCGGTCAACCTGCCCCCGCTGCCCGTGTGCGAACTGGTCGCCGACGAGCGGGTGCGCACGGCCCTGGGGCTCGACGACGTGGCCGACCAGCTCCCCTCGGAGCTGTCGTCCGGCCAACGGCAGCGGACCGGGGTTGCGGCGCTCCTCTGCGAGGACGCGGACGTGTACCTCGTCGACGAGCCGTTCGCGAACCTCGACGAGACCGGCCGGGACCTCGTGCTGCGGGCACTGAAGCAGCACACCCACGGGCGTGGTCTCCTCGTCGTGCACCACGGGGACGAGGATCTCGACAGCCGGTTCGACCGCGTGGTCACCCTGTCCGCGACCGCCGCTCGCTCCTAGGTCCTCGCGGACGGTCAGGTGTCACCAGACGACGGGCAACTCGTAGATGCCGCATGCCTGGGAGCCCTGCTTTTGTTGACCGGGAGGGTCAGCGAGGCTCCCGCGGCATTCCGAGCCCCCGCTCGGCGACCTGCGTCCGCAGCACCTCGTTCGCCCCGCCGGCGATCGTGTAGGCCCGCGAGTACAGATGCGCGTCCTGCCACCAGCCATCCGATACGGCGTCCTCGTCGCCCTCGATCAGCAGCCCGTCCGCGCCCTGGAGGCTCAGGCCGAAGTCGACCAGGTCGTGGTTGAGTTCGCTGAAGAAGATCTTGCCGAGCAGGGCGTCGGCGGGCCCTTCCGTGTCGTGCAGCATCCGCGACTGGGAGAGACCGAGCAACGCGGCGTTCACCTGCACCCGGGTGGCCAGTTCACCGATCGCCTGCCGGGTCGCCGAGTCGTCCAGCGCGGGCCTGCCACCGACCTCGGTGCGGGCGGCCAGACGCAGCAAGTCGTCGAGTACGGCGCCCAGTTCGACACCGCGCGCGCCCACGCCGGACCGCTCATGGCCCAGGCTGCTCATCGCCACCCGCCAGCCGTCGTTCACCCCGCCGATCACGTTCGTGGCCGGGATGCGGACACCGTCCAGGAAGACCTCGTTGAAGTCCGTCGTCCCGGTGATCTCCCGCAGCGGCCGGATGTCGACGCCAGGGCTGCGCAGATCTAGGGCGAAGGCGGTGATGCCCTTGTGCTTCGGGGCCTCGCGGTCGGTGCGGGCGAGCAGATAGCCCATGTCGGCGTGCTGGCCGTTCGTCGTCCACACCTTCTGGCCGTCCACGACGAACACCGCGTCGTCGCCCCCGCCCTCGCGGACCGCCCGCGTCCGCAGTGCCGCCAGGTCGCTGCCCGCCTCGGGCTCACTGAACAACTGGCACCACACGTCCTCGCAGGCCCGGATACGGGGCAGGAAGCGCGCCCGCTGGTCGTCGGTGCCGAACTCCAGCAACGCGGCCGACGCCAGCGAGGCGGCGCCGATCGGCTGCCAGGTGCGGGCGCGGGCGATCTCCTCGGCCACGACGGACGCCTCCAGCGGATGCGCGTCGGGACGGCCGCCGTACTCGGCGGGCCAGTCGATCCCGAGGAAGCCAGCCGCGTACAGCTTGGCGGTCCACTCCCGGATCGCCGGCATCAGTTCCGGCTCCGGGGCGCGCACCCCCGCATGGGTCTTGACGCCCGGGGCGTGCTCCGCGACGAAGGCGCGCACTTTCCTCCGGAACGCCTCGAGCTCGGGCGTGGACTCAAGTCGCATCGCTGTCGGCTCCCTGTTCTCGTGCCGCGGCCCATAAATGAGGTTACTTTAACCTTGCTGATCACTCGGTTGCCAGGGCTCCAGGCCAGAAAAAGTGGCCTTATCTTGGTTCCAGGTACCCGAACCGCACGTCTCCGGCCCAGGTGACCAATAGACTGGGGATCCGCAATATCCGCCCCAGAGGAGTTGGCCATGGCGACTGCCGTCGACCGCGAGCCCGCCGACGGCGAGACCGGTGTCCCGGTCGGCAAGCTGGCCGCGCAGACCGCCCGCCGTATCGAGTCGGCCGTAATCCGTCAGGGCTGGCCGGTGGGCGAGTCGTTGGGCTCCGAGGTGGATCTGCGGGAGCGCCTCGGGGTGAGCCGGGCGGTGCTGCGCGAGGCGGTCCGGCTGGTCGAGCACCACCAGGTGGCCAGGATGCGGCGTGGCCCGAACGGGGGCCTGATCGTCTGCGCGCCCGACGCGGGTCCGGCCACCCGCGCCATGGTGATCTACCTCGAATACGTCGGCACCAGCGTCACGGACCTGCTCCAGGCCCGCCTCCTGCTGGAGCCGATCGCCGCAGGTCTGGCCGCCGAGCGGATCACCGAGGAGGGCATCGAGACCCTCCGGACCACGCTCGGCGCCGAACTCGACCACTGGGACGACCCCGGTGTCCACTCGCAGGACCCGCTCCACCCCGTGCTCGGCCAGTTGTCGGGCAACCCGGTGCTGCACCTGTTCGTCGACGTGCTCACCCGGCTGACCGCACGCTACGCGCACACCTCCCGCCGGGTCTCCAAGGCCGAGATGCACGCGGCCAAGGACACCTCGCACCGCGCGCACCAGGCCGTCGTCGACGCGGTGATCGCCGACGACGGAGCCCGCGCCCAGACGGAGCTGACCGCGCATCTGGAGTCGGTGGCCGGCTGGATCGAGAAGCACCGGGTGCGGCGCGGGCAGCGGATCGCGGGCCATGTCGTCGAGCCCGAACTGGTCGAGGGGCCGCGGGCGAAACTCGCCGAGGTGGTCGCGGCCCGCATCCACGACGACATCGCCGCGCGCGGCTGGCAGACCGGCATGGTGCTCGGCTCGGAGGCCGATCTGCTCGCCCGCTACTCGATCAGCCGGGCCGTACTGCGGGAAGCCGTACGGCTGTTGGAGTACCACTCGGTGGCCCGGATGCGCCGCGGCCCCGGTGGCGGCCTGATCGTCACCGAGCCCGAGCCGCAGGCCAGCATCGACACCATGGCGCTGTTCCTGGAGTACCAGGGCGTCACCGCCGACGACCTGCGGATCGTCCGCAACGCCATCGAACTCGGCATCGTCGCCCGGGTCACCGCCCGGGTCGCGGAGGGCGACAAGGCGGTGGCCGAGCGGCTCGGCAAGGCGGTGCGCTGGAGCACGGAGGGGCCCGCCGACGACCCGCGCAAGGCCGACCTCTTCCACACCGAACTGGCCGCGCTCTCCGACAACCCGGTGCTGTCGCTGTTCCTGTCGATCATCACCGAGCTGTTCCGCCGCCACGCCTCCGGCCACGACCGGCCGCTGCCCGGCGACGCGGCGGCGGACGAGGTCCAGCACGTCCACCAGCGGATTCTCGACGCGATCGTCGAGGGTGACGCCGGGGTGGCCCGACACCGGATGCGCCGACACCTGGACGCCCTCATCCCCTGGTGGCACTGATTCCCTGACACTCAACAGTGCAACGCCCCGTGCGGCCTTCGGGCTCACGGGGCGTTCCGTTGGATCGGGCTGTGTCGAGCGAGCCTAATTAGGTATACTGAATAGGTCGAGCCGAAGGAGATCCGATGCGCCGGACCCTGTTCGAAGAGTCCCATGAGGACTTCCGTCTGCTGGTCCGTGACTTCCTCGCCCGTGAGGTGGTCCCGTCGTACGAGGACTGGCGGCGAGCCGGGCTCGTGCCCCGGGATCTGTTCACCGCGCTGGGCAAGCTCGGGATCATCGGCACGGCCATCCCCGAGGAGTACGGCGGGGGAGGCCAGGACGACTACCGCTACAACGCCGTGATCCAGGAGGAGTGTGCCCGCGCCTGCGTCACGCTCGGCGGCCTGCGTACCCACCTCGACATCGTCGTCCCGTACTTCACGGGCCTCGCCAACGCGGAGCAACGGGCGCGCTGGCTACCGGGGTTGGCCTCCGGCGAGCTGTACACCGCGATCGCGATGAGCGAACCCGCCACCGGCTCGGACCTCGCCGGCATCACCACCCGCGCGGTCCGCGACGGCGACCACTTCGTGCTCAGCGGGTCCAAGACCTTCATCACCGGCGGCCACCACGCCGACCTGGTGATCGTGGTCGCCCGCACCTCGGTGGACCCGGACAACCGGCGCGCCGGTCTCTCCCTCCTCGTGGTGGAGAAGGGCATGCCCGGCTTCACCGTCGGCCGCAAGCTGGAGAAGATCGGGCTGGCCGTCCAGGACACCGTGGAACTCTCCTTCGACGACGTCCGCGTGCCCGCCGCCAACCTCCTCGGCGAGGAGGGCGCGGCCTTCACCCTCCTCGGCCGCAACCTCGCCCAGGAACGCCTGGCCATCGCGGTCGGCGCGGTCGCCCAGGCCCGTACGGCGATCGACCTGACCGTCGGCTACGTCCGCGACCGGACCGTGTTCGGGAAACCACTGGCGCAGTTCCAGAACACGAAGTTCGAACTCGCCGCGCTGGACGCCGAGTTGACGGCCGCGCAAGCCCTGCTCGACGCGGCGATCACCGCGCTCGTCGCGGGCGAACTGGACCCCGTGGACGCGGCGCGCACCAAGCTGTTCTGCACCGAGACACAGGGTCGCGTGGTCGACCGCTGTCTCCAACTGCACGGCGGCTACGGCTACATCCTCGAATCCCCGATCGCCCGCCTCTACGCGGACGCCCGGGTGACCCGCATCTACGGCGGCACCAGCGAGGTCATGAAGACCATCATCAGCAAGTCCCTGGGCCTCTAGAAACCCCTTCAGACCATGAGGAGTTGGGTGTGAACATCGACGGTTCAGCGGCACTCGTCACCGGCGGTGCCTCCGGGCTCGGCCTGGCCACCGCGCGCCGCATCATCGAACGCGGCGGACGCGTCGTCCTCGCCGACATCTCCGAGGAGCAGGGCGTCAAGGCGGTCGCCGACCTCGGCGAGGCCGCCCGCTTCGTCCGTACCGACGTCACCGACGAGATCCAGGTCGACGCCGCCCTCGACGCGGCAGAGCAACTCGGCACCCTGCGCTGCGTCGTGCACTGCGCCGGACGCGGCGGCGACCGCACCCGGATCATCGACCGCGACCGCAAGCCCGGCGAACTCGATACGTTCGCCGAGGTCGTACGCGTCAACCTGGTCGGCACCTACAACGTGCTGCGCCTCGCCGCCGCCCGCCTCGCAGGCAACGAGGTCGTCGACGGCGACCGGGGCGCCGTCGTGCTCACCGCGTCGGTCGCCGCGTTCGACGGCCAGATCGGGCAGACCTCCTACACCGCCGCCAAGGCCGGCGTCCACGGCATCACCCTGGTCGCCGCCCGCGACCTGGCCAGTTGGCAGATCCGGGTGAACACCATCGCCCCCGGCATCATGGACACCCCGATGCTCGGCCGCCTCCGCGCCGACATCCGCGACGGCCTCGCCGCCACCGTGCCGCACCCCAAGCGACTCGGCGACCCGGACGACTTCGCCCGCCTCGCCGTGGAGATGCTGGAGAACCCCTACCTCAACGGTCAGACGATCCGCCTCGACGGCGCCATTCGCATGGCTCCGCGATGACGGATGGCGAGACCGACGAGCGGTTCCGCGCCCGCCTGCGGGCCTTCCTGACCGAGCAGCACCCCGGCCGCCGCCCCAAGGACCCGGTCGAGCGGGTCGCCTGGCAGAAGAAATGGCTGGCCGCGCTCTACGACGCCGGATACGCGGGCCCGAGCTGGCCGCGCGCCTACGGAGGCATGGAGCTGTCCTTCGCACGCCAGGTCGTCTACCAGGAGGAGTACGCGCGCGCCCGGGTTCCGGGACCCCTGGGCACCGGACTGGGCATCGCCGCCCCCACGATCGTCAAGTACGGCACCCCCGAGCAGAAGGAGCGCTATCTGCGTCCCATGCTGCGCGGCGACACGGTGTGGGCCCAGGGCTACTCGGAACCGGAGGCGGGCTCGGACCTGCCCGCGCTGCGCACGACGGCACGCCGCGACGGCGCGGTGTACGTCGTCAACGGGCAGAAGGTGTGGAACAGTTCGGCCGACATCGCCGACATCTTCTTCACCCTCGTCCGCACCGGACCGCCCGACTCCCGGCAGGACGGCATCAGTTACCTGCTGATCGACGCGCACGCCCCCGGAGTCACCGTACGGCCGCTGCGCGACCTCACCGGCGACGCGCACTTCTGCGAGATCTTCTTCGACGACGTCCGTGTACCGGTGGCGAACCGCGTCGGCGAGGAGAACGGCGGCTGGCCGTTGGTGCGGACGAGCCTGGGGCACGAGCGCGCGGCGGGGGCGATGAACCAAGCGGCCCTGTACCGGCGGGTGTTGGACGAGCTGATCGAACTCGCCCGCGAACGCGGCGCCACAGCCGATCCCCTGGTCCGGGACAGGCTCGCGGACTTCGAGATCCGCGTCCGCGTCATGCGGCTCACCGGCATGCGGACCATCGCCGACATCATGGCCAAGGGCGAGCCGGGGCCCGCCTCTTCGACCGCGCGGCTGTTCATCGTGACCTTCGAGCAGGAGCTGCACGAGTTCGCCCTCGACCTGCTCGGGCCGTACGGGATCCTCGGCCGCCGCGATCCGCACGCCGTGCAACGCGGGCGCTGGGTATGGGGGTTCCTCCGTACCCGCGCCTCGTCGATCGGCGCGGGCACCGCCGAGATCCAGCGCAACACGATCGCCGAGCAGGTGCTGGGGCTGCCCCGGGACCCGGCGATGCCGACGACCACGGGAAGGACGTCATGAGGGCCGCACGCTGCACGGAGTACGGGCCGCCCGGCTCTCTCTCGGTCGTCGAACTCGACGACCTCCGACCCGGGCCGGGCGAGGTCCTGGTCCAGGTCCACGCGGCGGCGGTGAACTTCCCGGACGTACTGATCGTGGCGGACCGTTACCAGGTGCACGCACCACCGCCGTTCACGCCGGGCAGTGAATTCGCCGGTGTGATCGCCGAGTTGGGGCCCGGCGTGGACGGCCCTCCCGTCGGCTCACCCGTGGCAGGGGCGGTGTTCACCGGGGCGTTCGCCGAACAGGTCGTGGTGCCCGTCGCGAGCCTGCGCCAGGTGCCCGAGGGTCTCGACATGGTGCATGCCGCAGCGTTCCACGTCACCTACGCCACCGCCTACCACTCGCTGGTCACCGTGGGACAGGGCAGGGCGGGGGAGTGGGTCGCGGTGCTCGGCGCCGCGGGCGGGGTCGGCTCGGCGACGGTGGACATCGCGACGCGGCTCGGGATGCGGGTGGTCGCCGCCGCGTCCAGCCAGGAGCGGCTGACGGTCGCCCGCAAGCTCGGGGCCGAGGCCGGCGTGGACTACGTCCACGAGGATCTCAAGCTCCGCACAAGGGAGTTGACCGGCGGCGAGGGCGTCCACCTCGTGATCGACCCGGTCGGCGGCGACCACGCGGAGGCCGCCCTGCGCGCGCTGCGCCGGGGCGGCCGGTTCGTCACGGTCGGGTACGCCGACGGGCAGATCCCGCGGATTCCGCTGAACCTGGTGCTGCTCAAGGACCTCGTCGTGCGGGGCTTCGAGATCCGTACGGTCCGCCAGTACGCCCCGGACGCCGTGGCCGCCGCTGACCGGGCCCTCGCCGGGATGGTCCGGGACGGGATGAGCCCGTTCGTCTCCCGTGTCCATGCCCTCGACGAGGTCGCGACCGCCCTGACCGATGTCGCCGAGCGCAGGACCACCGGCAAGGTGGTCCTGGACCTCACCTCGTAGCGAAGACCTTCAGAATGTGGGGAGTTGGGGACGCTTGCGGACGTAGCCTCCGGCGTCGACCCGCATCTGCATGCCGGTGACATAGCGGGACTCGTCGGAGACGAGGAAGAGCACGGTGTCGGAGACGTCCTCGGGCTCGACGTAGGGGTTGCCCATGCCGGTCGTCGCGGGGAAAGAGACCATGGCGTCTTCGCGGGTCGGGCTGTCGAGGTCGGGCCGGAACGACCGGTACATGATGTCGTTGTGGAGCATGTCCGTGTTGACGTTGGTGGGGTGCAGCGCGTTGACCCGGATCCGCCGGGGCAGCAGCACCGTCGCCAAGTCGTGGACGAACGCGGCGACTTGACGCTTGGCGAAGGAGTAGCCAAGACCGCCGGGGCCGTTGGCCGGGTTGTCGACGGTCGCCGGGGTCAGGGCCGCGATGGACCCGGTCGCCACGATCGAGGCACCGTCCGGCAGATGGGGAAGGGCGGCCTCGACGGCGTGCACGACACCGACGTAGTCGACGGTGACGGCGTCGATGAAGGCCTGGGCACTCTGCGGCCCCAGCGGGGCGATGCCGGCCTGCGCGACCACGGCGTCGAGCCGGCCCAACTCGGCCACCCCGTCCGCCACGGCGGCCTTCAGCGCCGCCGGATCACGCACGTCGGCCTTGCGCGCCACGATGCGCCGGCCGAGCTTCTCTACCTGGCGCACGGTCTCGTCCAGGTCGTCCTGAGTGGCCAGCGGATACGCGTTGGTGGCGATGTCCGCGCACAGGTCGACGGCGATGATGTCGGCACCCTCCGCGGCCAGCCGGAGCGCGTGGGAACGGCCCTGTCCGCGTGCGGCCCCGGTGATGAAGACGACCTTGTCCTGTACTCGGCCCATCGTGGGGCTCCTTCCGCCGGAAATAAAAGAGTAGCCTGAATAGTGTCCGATGGAGCTGTTCGTGATCCATGATCGGTGTCAACTCCGTTTGCTGTTGGCCGGTTTCCGTTCAGTGGGACGCGAACAGTGCACACAATCCGGCCGGTGCTAGAGAGTCCATGAGATCGAGGGAGCACATCGATGCCATTGCAGCCATGGATGAAGTTGCTGTCCACCGACGACCACCTGATCGAGCCGCCGCGCCTGTGGACGGACCGCCTCCCGGCGAAGTACCGCGACCTCGGGCCCCGGATCGTCGAACAGTCGCGCGGCGAGGGCCAGGCCCCGGCCGAGGTGTGGAACTACGAGGACCGCATCTACCCCTACATCGGCCTGAACGCCGTGGCGGGCAAGTCGCCCGAGGAGTTCGGCCTCGAACCCACCCGCTACGACGAGATGATCCCGGGCTGCTACGACCCGAAGGCCCGGCTGCGCGACATGGACCTGGACGGCGTGTGGGGCGCGCTCTGCTTCCCGTCCTTCCCGCGCTTCGCCGGCACGGTGTTCCTGGACGGACAGGACCGACAACTGGCCCTGCTCTGCGTGCGGGCGTGGAACGACTTCGTGCTCGACGAGTGGTGCGCCACCGCCCCGGGCCGGCTCATCCCGCTGGTCATCCTGCCGCTGTGGGACGTCGACGCCTGCGCGGCCGAGATCCGGCGTACGGCGGCCAAGGGCGCCAAGGCGATCTCGTTCCCGGAGAACCCGGTCCCGCTGGGGCTGCCGTCGTTCCACACCGACCACTGGGACCCGGTGTTCACGGCGGCCGAGGAGACCGGCATGCCCCTGTGTCTGCACTTCGGCACCTCGGGCTCGGCCCCGAAGACCGCCCCTGAGGCACCCTTCGCGGTGACCATCTCGCTGTTCGCCTGCAACTCCATGTACGCCACCGCCGACCTGCTGTTCTCCCCGGTGTTCCACAAGCACCCCGACCTCAAGGTGGGGCTGTCCGAGGGCGGCATCGGCTGGATCCCGTACCTGTTGGAGCGGATCGACGGCACCTGGGAGCGGCACCGCTTCTACCAGAACGTCAACCAGACCGTGCGGCCCTCCGACCTGTTCCACAAACACATGCACGGCTGCTTCATCGACGACCGGTTCGGCGTGGACGTACGCCACCACATCGGCGTCGACAAGATCACCTGGGAGTGCGACTACCCGCACTCCGACTCGTACTGGCCCAAGAGCCGCGCCTACGCGGCCGAGGTCCTGGCCGACGTACCGGACGACGAGGTGCACAAGATCGTGGAGCTGAACACCCGCCGCCTCTACAACCTCCCGGCATGAGCAGGCGCCCGGAGTCCGAGCGCTCCGACTGGACCGATCTCGACCTGCTGACCCGCGACGAGGCGTACGGCCGCCTCCAGGAGGAGATCGCTCTCACCGCCCGCCGGCTGGCCGAACTCGGCGCGGACGACGAGGCCGAACGTGAACTCCTCGACAGGCGGCTCCGCGCCTTGCGCGAGGCCGCCGAGGATCTGAATGTCCGCTGAGCGAATAGGAGTTGGCGTGGGTCGTATGGAGGGCAAGGTCGCGCTCATCACGGGGGCGGCCCGTGGGCAGGGGCGTTCCCACGCCGTGCGGCTGGCGGAGGAGGGAGCCGATGTCGTCGTGACCGACGTGTGCCACGACATCAGCGCCGAGCTGCCCTACTCGCTGGCGTCGAAGGAACAGCTCGAAGAGACCGCGGAGTTGGTGCGGGCGACCGGCCGCCGCTGTATCGCGATGCAGGCCGACGTGCGCTCGGTGGGGGAGCTGCGGGCCGCCGCCGACGCGGCCTGGGAGGAGTTCGGGCGGCTCGACACTCTTGTGGCCAACGCGGGCGTGATGAGCATCGGCGCCGCGTGGGAGCTGTCAGAGGAGGCCTGGGACGTCAACATGGACGTCAACCTCAAGGGCCCCTGGAACACCGTGCGGGCGGCGGTCCCCAGGATGATCGAGGCCGGGGAGGGCGGCTCCATCGTCATCACCAGCTCGGCCGCCGGCATCCGCGGCCATGTGCCGTACGCCCACTACGTGGCCAGCAAACACGGCGTCGTCGGTCTGATGAAGGCGCTGTCCAACGAACTCGCCCCGCACCGCATCCGGGTGAACACCGTGCACCCCACCGGCGTCAGCGACACGGGCATCACCGTCGGCGTCCCGATCGAGGAACTCGCCGCGCGGGAACCGCTGTTCGCACTGGTCGCGATGAACCCCCTTGCCCCGTACGTCGAACCGCGCGACGTGTCGAACGCCGTGCTGTTCCTCGCCTCGGACGAGGCGCGGTTCGTCACGGGACTCCAGTTCACCGTCGACGCGGGATCGACGAACAAGCCGTAGCGGAACGGAGAGACGGATGAAGATCACGATCGACTCCGCACTGTGCTCCGGGCACGCGCGGTGCGCGGCGGCGGCGCCGGAGGTGTTCAAGCTCGACGACGACGGCTACGCGCTGCCCTTCGACGGTGAGGTGGCGCCGGAGCTGCAACAGGCGGCCAGGGACGGGGAGTCGGCCTGCCCCGAGCGGGCCGTCACCGTCGAGGGGTGACACGCGAGAGCCCCACGGCCGTGGACCGTGGGGCTCTGCTCATGCCTTCTCGGATCAGCCGGCGGGCTGCGGTGGCGGGGTGAAGTGGTGGCCCCAGAACGCGCCGTCGGTGATCTCGTAGACGGGCACCGGCTCCGGCACCTTCAGGCCGTTCCAGCCGAACTCCACCGCGTAGTTCTCCGGCGACCACACATAGAACGACACCATGTGGTCGTTGGTGTGCTTGCCGAGCGAGTGCATCATCGGGACGTCGAGCTTCGCGGCCCGGTCCAGGGCGCGCCCCACGTCGTCCAGCGTCTTGCCCTCGACCATGAAGTGCAGCAGCCGCCCGGGACCCGGCGCCGGGGTGACGCCCAGGGTGTGGTGGCGGGGGTTGCAGCCCATGAACCAGGTCGTGCCGCCCGGTGAGCGCATCGTGTTGCGCTCGATGAACCCGAGGACATCGACGTAGAAGTCGAAGGTGCCCCGGGCGTCCTCGGCGGAGACGATGGCGTGCCCGAAGCCCATGTCGCCGGTCAGGAACCCCGAGACCAGCGGCGTGTGCACCGGAACATGGTCGAGGATCGCGCCGTAGAACAACTCGACCGGGTTGCCGCCCGGGTCGTTGAACTTGACGAAACCGGTGACCCTGCGTTCCGCGGCCTCGTCCTCGGTGCCGGCGGTCACCTTGATGCCGGTCTTCTCGACCTCGGCGACGAGCCGCGCCAGTTCCCGCTCGTCGATCACCTCGAAGCCCAGGGCGGTCATCCCGTTCTGTGAGCCGGGGGAGACCACGATGCGGGCGGGATAGTCGTCCATCCGGTAGTAGAGGGACTCCGGGTCGCCGCCCTCAACAGGCATCAGGCCGAGGAAATCCGCCCCGAACACCTTCCATTTCCCGATGTCACTGGAATCCAGCCGTACATACCCGAGTGAGCGCACACCCATCAGGTTCTCCCCTCACAGTCGTCAAGTCCTGGCAGCCCGACGCTAATCAGCGTGGCCGACCGGGGGCCGTCCACGTCCCACTGATCGGGAGCGGTACGGCACCCGGCCGGGCCCCGGTGGCACGGTGACTGTCGCCTGTCACCCCGCGACCGGAGGCCACGCACCGTCATGACACTCACCGCTGAGGACACCCTGCGCGAACTGCGCACCGCCGAGGGCACGTTGCGCTACCACGAGGCGGGCGACGGGCCGCCGCTGCTGATGCTGCACGGCTCGGGTCCGGGCGTGACGGGCTGGCGCAACTACCGGGGAAACCTCCCCGTGTTCGCGAAGCACTTCCGCTGCCTCGCGCTGGAGTTCCCCGGGTTCGGGGTCAGCGACCCCACCGACGAGAACCCCATGATGGCGGCCCCGAAGGCCGTCCTGCGCTTCCTCGACGGCCTCGGCCTCGACCGCGTGAACGTCATCGGGAACTCCATGGGCGGCTTCGTCGCCGCCGGACTCGCCGTCGCCCACAAGGACCTGTTCCGCAGGATCGTCACCATCGGTGGCGTCGGCCGCAACATCCTCTCGCCGGGCCCCAGTGAAGGCCTCAACCTGCTCGTCGAGTTCGCCGAGAACCCGACCCGCGACAACCTCCTCCAGTGGCTGCGGTCGATGGTCCACGACCCGGCCCTCCTCACCGAGGAACTCATCGAGGAGCGCTGGACGACCGCCACCGAGCCCGCGACCCTGGAGGCCTCCCGCCGGATCTACGGCCGCCAGGCCATGGCCGCCATGCAGGCCGCGCAGGCCCACTCCGACCAGCCCATCTGGGCCGCCCTCCACAAGATCAGCGCACCGACCCTGCTGACCTGGGGCCGCGACGACCGCGTCACACCGCTGGAGAGCGCGCTGATCCCGATGCGTACGATTCCCAAGGCCGAACTGCATGTCCTGCCCGACTGCGGGCACTGGGCCATGATCGAGCAGAAGGAGGCCTGGGAGAGCACGGTCCTGGCCTTCCTGACCCGCCCCGAGGCATCCTGAGCGTCGGCGGGAGCACCGGACGACATGGGGGACGACGTGGCGAGACCCGCTGAGGGACGGCAACCGGCGGCACCCGTCTCGCGCGGCCAGATCGCCCGCCGGGTCCGCATCCTCCGCGCGGCCTCCGAACTCGGCGCCCGCGAGGGGCTCGCCAGCGTCCAGATGCACGACGTGGCCAAGGAGGCCGGCGTAGCCATCGCCACCCTGTACCGGTACTTCCCGTCCAAGCCGCACCTGTTCATGGCGGTCATGGAGTGGCACATCGAGCAGTTCCTTGGCGACCACGAGACCACCGCCGACGCGGCTGCCGACCCCGCCGCCGAGATCGCGGAACTGCTCATCGCGCTCAGCGTCAAGCTGCTCGACAGCCCGCTGCTCGCCTCGGCGGTGGCGACGTCCTCGTTCACCGAGTACACCAGCGCCGTCCCGGCCCGCATCGACATCGTCGACAGCGCCCTGGGCCGGACCATCCTGCGCCTGCTCGGCGTCGGCGAGGCCTCCGAGACCGACCGCAGCAGGGCGCGACTGCTCATCTACGGCTGGTGGGGCCTGTTCGTGGCCATGCTCACCGAGGAACTCTCCACCGAGGAGGCGGAGAGCAACATGCGCCTGGCCGCACGGCTGCTCCTCTCGCCGTAGCCGCCGCAAGATATGAAGCATTTCTTACGTCCCCCGGCAGCCGGTCCTCTTCGCGTATTCCGTAGGTAGGTTGGTTCTCGTCGGCGGCGGTCCGTTCCTATTGCCGCCGACTCCCACGGAATCAAGAAGAGGATTTGGCATGCGGAAAATCGGGTTTGCCGGCGCGGCTCTTGTGGCGATTTCCTTCACGCTCACGGCGTGCGGCGGGTCTGACAACGGCGACTCCACCTCGAAGGCGGCGGCCTCCATGTCGGCCTCCCCGCAGGCGGCGAAGGCGGCCGACAGCACGGGGATGTTCGCGGGGCTCAACGGAAAGAAGGTGTCCGGCTCCGCGCAGGTGAGCGGTTCGGGCGTCACGCTTTCCGGGTTCTCCTCCGACGAGGGGCCGGACCTGCATGTCTATCTCACGAACGGCACGGACGAAGCAGCCGTGTCGGCGGGCAAGGAGATCGGGGCCGTCAAGTTCGACAAGGCGTCCCAGATGTTCGCCCTCAATGGCGCCGACGCGGCCGCCTACAGCACCGTGGTCATCCACTGCGACAAGGCGAAGGCGGTATTCGGCGCCGCGAAGCTGTCATGAAGTCGCCCCATGCGCGCGGGACTCTGATCGCGGCGGCCTTCGCCGGCGCGATCAGAGTCACGCTGGGTGTGCTGTGGCTTCATGAGGGGACGTTGAAATACCGGGCGCATTTCGGTGCGGCGGACATCCTGCTGGTGGCGAACAGCGCGAAGTCGAACAGCAGGGTTCCGGGCTACTTCAAAAGCTTCTCGGATGCCACGCTCGCGGAATGGCCGCATTTCTTCGGCTTCGCGATGCCCCTTCTGGAGACATCACTGGGCGTTGTCCTTGTCCTGGGAGTTTTCTCCTTGCCCGCGTCTTTCATGTCCGCGTTCACCTTGCTGATGTACTGGAGCGCGGACCAGCTCATCACCGAGTATCCGATCATGGCCGTCCTCTCGACGGTGGTCATCGCCTGGCCGCTGCTGGCCTCGCACTTCTCCGCGACGACCGTCGCGGAGAGGGTCGTAGGCCGAAAACGTCCGAATGCGATGGTGTTCCGGGAACCGGTCCGGCGCTGGCTCTGACGAGTCAGTCCGTGCCGTCCGCGATGTCCAGCACCGCCAGATAGGAGAACGCGACACTCGAACCGATCGGTGCCCCCGCGCCCGGGTACACGCGTCCCGTCATCGCGGCGGCCGTGTTCCCGGACGCGTACAGGCCCGCGATGGGCTGTCCGTCCGGACGTAGCACGCGCGCGTGCTCGTCGATCTTCAGGCCGCCCTTGGTGCCGATGTCGGACGGGAGGATGGTGGCGACGTAGTACGGCGGGGTGTCCAGCGGCAGCAGCAGCGGGTTGGGCCGGCCGGGGGTGGGCGGTGCCGGGTAGTTGAGCTGGGGCAGGGCGGGGAAGCCCAGGACGTGGAAGGCGATCTGGTCCCAGGGCGTCTCGCCGCGGTGGAACCTCTCGTCGACCCCGGTCTCCGCGTAGCCGTTGAACTCCTTGATGGTCGCGCGCAGGGTGTCGAGCGGTACGTCGATCAGCTTCGCCAACTCCTTGAGGGAGTCTGCCTTCTTGAGGGCGCCGGACTCGAACCACTCGGGGTCGACCGGCTGGTCGTGGGGTCCGCCGAAACTGTCCCGGTCGAGCTGGCGCTGGTCGATGATCCAGTGGGCGGGGATGTGCGAGACACCCGTGGTGGTGTGCAGGTGGACGATCTCGCGGCCCGCCTGGTCGTAGGGGCGGGTCTCGTTGACGAAGCGTTCGCCCGCCGCGTTGACCCAGATCCCGCCCCGGGTGCCGGTGTGGAAGAGCGGCAGGCCGTCCGGCCACACCAGGCCCGGGACATACCAGGCCGCGTCGAGCAGGTCGGTGGCGGCGCCGACCGCGATGCCGGCCTGGAGCGCGTCCCCCGTGTTGCCCGGGCAGCCGTGGGTCCACTCGGCGGCGCGTGGCGGGACCGGCTGGTACTTCTCCCGCAACTCCTGATTGCGCTCGAAGCCGCCGGCCGCGAGGATCACCCCGCCCGTGGCCCGGAACGTCACCCGTTCGCCGTCGCTCACCGCCTGCACACCGACGACCCTGCCGTCCTCGACGACCAGGCTCTCCAACGCGGTGTTGAGCCGCAGCGAAGCGTGGCCCGTCTCCAGGAACGCCGCGAGCGTACGGCCGATCAGCGCGCGGCCACCGCTCAGCACCGGCCCCTCGTCGTGTCCCCACCGCTCGGCGGGCAGACAGGTGCGCACCAGCGGGGCGTGCTCACCGAGTTCGGCGACGGTGACCTGCGGCGGGAAGATGGTGTGTCCCGTGGGGGAGGCGCCGGCGAGCGCCGGATAGTAGTCCGGCACCGGGGCGTACTCGAACGACCGGAACCACGGGTTCTGCTCCAACTCGTCGATCACCTGGGCACCGGCCCGCAGATACGCGTCCTGCAACCGCTCGCGCGACTCGTCGTCGACGGCGTTGCGCAGATACGTCCTGGCGTCCTCGACGCTCTCGTCCAGACCGGCCCGCCGCATCGGCGCCGAGCCCGGGTACCACAGACCCGCACCGGAGTAGGCGGTCGTGCCGCCGACCCGGTCGGTCTTCTCGATGACGAGGGTGCGCAGACCGCGTGACGCCGCGGCATAGGCACCGACCAGACCTCCGCCCGACCCGACGACGATCACGTCGTAGACGTCCTCGTTGCTGGCCAAGATGACCTCCTCAGGTGTGCTGACGTTCTCGACGGCCGAGCGCGGCTCAACGCCACAACCTTCAGCAGCAATGTGCGGGCGACGGTATCCAGCCGATTCCACGGCTCCGGTACGTCATCTCGCTGAGCGAGACCGTCCGTCCACACCCGGATCGAGTCCCGGTGAGCGGAACGCGCGGGACCGTGATGGGGCACGGATGCCCAGGCTGGAGACCATCACGAGTTGAGGATGCGAATGACAGACGTATGGGAACCGACGGCGGTGGCGGACCGTGAGGCGGCGGTGGCCGAGGCGGTCGCCCGACTGACGCGCGCGGCCCGCGACCGTCAACCGTGCGCTCCGGTACGGGACTTGCTCGGCGCCACCGACATCAGCCTTGCCTACGCCGTCCAACAGCGCGTCGTGACCGACAGGATCGCCGCCGGAGCACGGGTCGTCGGCCGCAAGATCGGACTGACCTCGGAGTCGGTGCAGCGCCAAGTCGGCGTCGACCGGCCCGACTTCGGGGTGCTCCTCGCCGACATGGACGTCAGCGCGCTGCCGGCCGTGCCGAGCGAACGGCTGCTGCAGCCCAGGGTCGAGGCCGAGATCGCGTTCGTCCTCGCCGCCGACCTCGACCACGACGACCTCGACATCGAGCGGGTCCGGTCCGCCGTCGCGTACGCGGTCGCCGCGCTGGAGATCGTGGACAGCAGGGTTGCCGACTGGGACATCGCGATCACCGACACCGTCGCCGACAACGCCTCCAGCGGGTTGTTCGTACTCGGCGGCGAGCGGGTCGAGTTGAAGGCGTTCGAGCCCCGGGACGTGACGATGCGGCTGTACGCCGACGGGAAGCTCGCCTCGGAGGGCGACGGCACGGCCTGCCTCGGTGATCCGCTCGCCGCGCTGCTGTGGCTGGCGCGCACCGCCCGGGAGTTCGGGGACCCGCTGCGGGCCGGTCAGGTCGTGCTCTCCGGAGCGCTGGGTCCACTCGTCCCCACCCCGCCGGGAGTCACCGTACGGGCAGAGATGTCGGGCCTCGGCACGGTGACCGCGACGTTCTCAACCGACTCATCGGACTCGTCGAAGGAAGAGGGATGACGAAGACCAAGGTGGCCGTCATCGGCTCCGGCAACATCGGGACCGATCTGATGATCAAGGTGCTACGGCTCTCCGACACCCTGGAGATGGCCGCGATGGTGGGCATCGACCCGGACTCGGACGGCCTCGCCCGCGCCGCACGCCTGAAGGTGCCCACCACGCACGAGGGCGTGGACGGACTGATCCGGATGGACGGGTTCGAGGACATCGAGATCGTCTTCGACGCCACGTCCGCGAAGGCGCACGTCGAGAACGCCAAGCGCCTGGCCCCGTACGGCAAACGGCTCGTCGACCTGACTCCCGCCGCCATCGGACCATACGTCGTGCCGCCGGTGAACCTCGACGAGCATCTCGCGGGCGGGGTCGACAACCTCAACCTGGTCACCTGCGGCGGCCAGGCCACCATCCCGATCGTGTACGCGGTCAGCCGGATCACACCGGTGCCCTACGCCGAGATCGTCGCTTCGATCGCCTCGAAGTCGGCCGGACCCGGAACCCGGGCCAACATCGACGAGTTCACCGAGACCACCTCCGCCGCGATCGAGAAGGTGGGCGGTGCCCAGCGCGGCAAGGCGATCATCGTGCTCAACCCGGCCGAGCCGCCGCTGATCATGCGGGACACCGTGTACTGCCTGATCGGCGACGCCGATCACGAGACGATCCGGGCCTCGGTGGAGGGCATGGTGGACGCGGTCGCCGACTACGTGCCCGGTTACCGGCTCAAGCAGAGCGTGCAGTTCACCCCGATCCCCGCCGGTGATCCGGTGCACACGCTCTTCACCGACGACGCCTCCGAGGTGACCACGAAGGTCTCCGTCTTCCTCGAAGTGGAGGGCGCCGCCCACTACTTGCCCGCCTACGCGGGCAACCTCGACATCATGACCTCGGCCGCCCTGCGGGTCGCCGAGCGCATCGCCCAGCGCTTCCCCACCGAGGTGACCCAGTGACCCCCAGGCTCTATGTGCAGGACGTCACCCTCCGGGACGGCATGCACGCCATCCGGCACCGGATCACGCCCGCGAAGGTGGCCGCCATCAGCGCGGCCCTCGACCAGGCCGGCGTGGACGCCATCGAGGTCGCCCACGGTGACGGCATCTCCGGGGGCAGCCTCAACTACGGGCCCGGCAGCCACACCGACTGGGAGTGGATCGAGGCCGCCGCCGGCGCCATCCACCGGGCGACGCTGACATCCCTGCTGCTGCCCGGCATCGGCACCATCGCCGAACTCAAACAGGCCTACTCCCTCGGCGTCCGCTCGGTGCGCATCGCCACCCACTGCACCGAGGCCGACGTGGCCGCGCAGCACATCGCCACCGCCCGCGAACTCGGCATGGACGTCTCCGGCTTCCTGATGATGGCCCATATGACCGACCCGGCCGAACTCGCCCGCCAGGCACGGCTGATGGAGTCCTACGGCGCGCACTGCGTGTACGTCACGGACTCCGGCGGCCGGCTCACCATGGACGGCGTGCGCGACCGTATCCGCGCCTACCGGGACGTGCTGGACCCGGACACCCAGATCGGCATCCACGCGCACGAGAACCTGTCCCTGTCGGTCGCCAACTCGGTGACCGCGGTGGAGGAGGGTGTGACCCGGGTGGACGCGTCCCTGGCCGGACAGGGCGCGGGCGCCGGCAACTGCCCCATCGAACCGTTCGTCGCCGTCGCCAACCTGCTCGGCTGGAAGCACGGTTGCGACCTGTTCGCGCTCCAGGACGCCGCCGACGACCTGGTCCGCCCGCTCCAGGACCGGCCGGTGCGCGTCGACCGGGAGACCCTCACCCTCGGGTACGCGGGCGCCTATTCCAGCTTCCTGCGGCACGCCGAGACGGCAGCCGTTCAGTACGGCCTCGACGCGCGCACCATCCTCCAGGAGGTCGGCAGGCGCGGACTGGTCGGCGGGCAGGAGGACATGATCGTGGATATCGCGCTCGACCTGACCCGCGGCTGCTGACCGTACCTTTCCGTAGCGCCGCTCCCCGGACCCCGCACCGGGAGGCGGCGCTTTCACGTATTGATTAGACCGCTCGTACCAATAAACTCGTGCACGCCTCTTGGCCTGCGTCCGGCGCCGTTGTACGTTGACGACGGCGCCGAACTAGAATTGATTTCAGTTTTAGCAGAGAGGCATTGACGATGACGTCTGCCCTTCGCCTGGAACCGCGATACGAGGCCGACCGGCATGCGCTGCCACCGTCGATGATGGAGCGCGTGACGTTGATCATGGACCTCTTCGAGCGGCCCCAGACACACCTCACCCTCGAAGTGGTGTCCCGGCGGACCCACTTGCCGCGCTCCACCACCCACCGGATCCTGGACCAACTGGTGCGCCTGGACTGGCTGCACCACACGGTCGCCGGGTACGCGCTGGGACCGCGCGCGCTCGGTCTGGGCGGGCGGGAGATCGGGCACAGCACGCTGCGCGCGGCGGCCGCGCCCCAACTCCTCGACCTGGCCGTCCGCACGAAGATGGTCGTCCATCTCGCCGTGCTCGACGGCCCGGAGATCTACTACCTCGACAAGGTGGGAGGCCGGGCGGCGGTCGACATCCCCTCACGGGTCGGCGGCCGGGCCGTGGCCCACTGCACCGGACTGGGGAAGGCCATGCTCGCCTGGCTGAGCCCGGAGGAGATCGACGCCCGGTACCAGCAGTCGATGGAGTGCCGCACCTCGCACAGCATCGGCCGACTCGACCTCCTGCACAGGGAGTTGAGCACGGTACGCCGACGCAACGGGCTGGCGATCGACCGCGGCGAGTGCTTCCCCGACCTCGGCTGCGTCGGCCTCGCCCTGCGCGGCCCCGACGGTCCGGTCGGCGCGATCTCGGTCGTCGGCGACGGGCGAGCGCCGCTGGAACTCGTTGCCCCGCTGGTCGTGAACGCCGTACGGGCGGTGTCCGAGGAGCTGTTCGGGGGCGGGGAGTCGTTCCGGCGCGAAGTGGCGGACGCGGTGGGGTAGTTGGGGGGCGGCCTCGCCTCGAGGAAGCGCTACGAGGAAGCGGAGAGCCAGCCGTCGTGGTGCCGATGCCGGCCCAGCCCCACAGCCCTGAACTCGTCCTGGCCCGGACCGCTCGTGGCACCCAGCCGACGGAGTGCCTGCGAGAGCTCGCTGCTCGCCGACCCCACCGAAGTAGTCGGCCTCCACATAGGTGACCGGCCCTACGGCGGACCACTCGGCGAGCATCCTCTCGAAGGCGCACCGGGGATGTTCCGCGAGGCGGCGCGGAGCGGTTCCTCCCCGGCGATCACCGCTTGCAGTACGTAAGCCATTTCCTGCTTCTCCTCCCCGTTATGCCAACCCGCCGTTGGCGAACAGTACTTGGCCGTTGATCCAGCGGGCCGGGCCCGCCAGGAACGCGACCGATTCCGCGATGTCGGCCGGGGTGCCCAGGCGTTCCAGTGGGGCGGCCTTGGCCAGGTTCTCGATCGTGGTGTCGTCCTTGCCGTCCAGGAAGAGTGGTGTGGCGGTGGGGCCGGGGGCGACGGCGTTGACGGTGATGTCCTTGCCGCGGAGTTCGCGGGCCAGGACGAGGGTCATCGCCTCGACCGCGGCCTTGCTCGCGACGTAGGCGCCGTAGGTCGGGAACTTCGTGCGGGTGACAGTCGTGGAGAAGTTGATGATCGCGCCGCCGCCGCGCACCCGGCGGGCCGCCTGCTGGGAGACGACGAACGTGCCGCGGATGTTGGTGCGGTGCATACGGTCGAGGTCGTCGAGGCTCAGGGTGGCGATCGGGGAGAGGACCATGACCCCGGCCGTGTTGACGACCACGTCGATGCCGCCGAACTCCGCCTCGACCGCGTCGAACGCGGCGGACATCGCGTCCTCGTCGGCGACGTCACCGCCGACCGGGATCGCCCTGCCGCCGGCCGAGACGATCGCGGCGACCGTCTCGTCGGCCTTCGCCTTGTTGCCGGCGTAGTGCACGCCGACCGCGATGCCGTCCTTCGCCAGCCGCTCGGCGACCGCGCGGCCGATGCCGCCGGAACCGCCGGTGACCAGGGCGACGCGGGTGGTGGTGGCGGTGTCAGTCATGGTGAGGGCCCTTCCGTGTGGTGGGGATCTGCGTGAGCCACTGCCCGAGCAGGGCCGACTCCGCGGGAGTGAACGGTTCGGGGGTGAGATCGTCGAGCGAGGAGAGCAGCGTGGTGGCCGCCGCCGCGCGGGCGTCGTGGACGGCCGGGTCCGACGGCGCGTCGAGCAGGATCGCCCGCACCATCGCGTCACGGACCGACGTCGACAGATCCGTGTCCGGATAGAGCTCGGGGCGGGTGATCAGCCCCAGCGCGACACCAGTGGTGGCCGTCATGACCATGCGCGCCGCGATCTCGGGCGCGATCCGCATCCGGCCCTGCGCGGCGAGCCGGTCCAGAACCTCGCGCAGGATCCGCAGCGCCTCCCGTGCCGCCTCCGGTGTGGAGCGCAGCGCCGGGGCGAACATCAACTTGTAGGCGTTGCGATGGGCCAGGGCGAACGCCACGTGGCTGTCCCACCCGGCGAGCAGGTCCCGCAACGGGTCCGCCGACTTCTCCGCCGACCGCTTGGTTTCCAGGTACTGGTCCCAGACGTGGTCGACCGTCGCCGCCAGCAGCCCGTCCTTGTCGCCGAACAGGCGGTACAGAACCGGCTGTTGCACACCCGCCGCATCGCACACCGCGCGCGTCGACACATCGCCGCTCGGCGACTGGGCGATCAGCTCCGCCGCCGCCTCGATTATCAGCGATCTCGTGTTCATGTAATCGACGATAACAGTGATACGTATCGCTGACAACAAGCTGTTGTTACCAACGAAAACAGGGGCGCCTCCCACCGCTTCACCGCGGTGGGAGGCACCCCTGCTGTGCCGTGCGGTGGCTCAGGACTGCACGGCGAGTTGGAAGGCCTGCGCGGCCGAGCCGTCGCAGGTCCGCTGGGTGAGCTGGACACTGTTGGTCGCCGCCGTGGCGGCGGTCAGGCACTTGCCGCTGTGCCGGGCGATGAAGTGGTAGCGCCCGCTGGTCTCCTTCACGGGCTGCCACTGCTGGTTCGTGCCACCGGAGTAGGCCCACAGCTGCAACGGCGCGTTGTCGGCCGTCGAGCGGTCGGTCACGTCGATGACCTGTGCGGGGTTGCCGCGCGCGGTGATCTCCATGTACCCGCTGTCAGTGGAGCGGAACTGGTACTGCTGCGCCGCCGTACCGTTGCAGGCGTACTGCTGGATCGCCGTCCCGTTGGCCGTGGCCGCCGAACGGGCGTCGACACACGTGCCGTTGCCGCCGTTCTGCACGGAGTACCAGGACGTCTCGGAGATCGGGGTGTCCGTCGGCGGCGTCGAAGTGTCGCCCCCGCCGAGCCACTTGAGGCCGTTCAGCAGGAACTGGTTCTGGGTCGGGCTCGCGAACGTCGACGACAGGCGCGTGTTGGTCGTGTAGTTCATCGCGTTGTGGCCGAAGTTCGCGTACAGCATCTTGTACTTCGTGTTGGTCCAGATGATCGGGTAGTACCCGCTGTACCAGGACTGGTTGGGATCGGTGCCGACCGGGAAGCTGCTCGGGTCGATCGACGCGAGGATCTTGATGTCCGGGTTCTGCCGCAGGTCGTTGGACCAGCTGTACCACTCGCTGACCGACGAGGTGAACGTGGCCGGCAGGCTGGCGGTGGGCGGGATCGAGTGGTCCTCCACCTTCAGGGTCACCGCGGTCGGACCCCAGGTGTTGGACACGAAGTTCCCGGAGCCGAGGAACGTGTTGTGGTACCAGGACCAGCCGGCCGCGTCCGTGGTGAAGGCGGAGACATGGAAGCCCATGAAGCCGCCGCCGTTTCTCATGTACGTCTCGAAACCGCTGCGTTGGGCGGACGTCTGCGGCAAGTCGTCGAGGAACAGGACGACTTGGTAGGCGTTGACCCCGCCGTTGGCGAGCAGGTCCCAGTTGGTGCTGGACGTGTAGGTGAAGCCGTTCGCCGCGGCCTGCTGCGGGAACCAGACGTTCGCCTCCTTCTCGAAGTCGATGTGCGCCGCGTCGTACGTACCGCTGTACAGGCCGAGGACCTTGAACGGCGTGGCCGCGGTGCTCGCGTGGGCAGCGGGCGGTGCCACCGCGAAGCCCAGCACCGTCGCGAGGAGGAGCAGGACCCTCAGGACCACGCGGGTGGAACCGGATCTGATGGTGGTGTTCATCGGGTGATCGATCCTTTCCGTGCGGTCTACGGATAGTTGGTCAAGTAGGCGACGTTGTTGCTGGAGTTGGACGGTCCGCCCGTGCTGTTGATGATGTGGCTGATCGTGCCGACCCCGCCCAGCGAGACGGTCACCATGTCGTGGAACTTGACCCCGGACACGCTCGGCACCTCGAAGGAGTGGTCGGCGACCACGCTCGAATTGCTGCTGAAGTAGCAGTAGCTGCCAAGTCCCCATGCCTCGTGGGTGGTTACGTTGGCGGCGACCTTGTAGGCGGGGTAGCCCTTGCCGGAGCCGTTCATCCAGGAGGCCTGGTTCGGTGGGTCGTAGGGCATCTCGTTCTGGAAGAAGTACGTTCTGCCCCCGTTGCCGTTCCAGAGGACCTGGGTCTTCTGGAAGTGCTCGACGAACAGGCCGTACGCCGTCACGTTGGCGCCGTTGACGATCAGTCCGGTGTCCGCCGTGTTCGTCGTCCAGCCGACCGTGCCGGAGTTGCCGTGGTCGGCACGCCAGATCCAGGTGTGGTCGATGATCGTGTTGGCGCTGTTGACCACCAGGGAGTTGGTCGCCTTGCCGACGGTGGCGCCGCCGATCCGGACGAAGAAGTCGGAGAGCTGGATCGGGTCCGCGGCGTGCGAGGCGGTCGAACCGGCCGGCCCGATCTGCACCAGGTTCGCGGAGTTGGTGGTGCCCGCGTCGATCAGCAGACCCGCCAGCTCGATGCCGTCCACGTCGGCGGTGGAGATCGCGGTGATCCCGCCGTCCGGCACGAAGGTGGCCAGGCCCATGCCCAGCACCACCGTGTCGGGGCGCGTGATGTTCAGCGTCTGGTCGAGGTGGTAGACGCCAGGGGTGACCAGCAGGTTCTTGCCGGAGGCGAGCGCCGCGTTCATGTCGGCCGCGGTGGCGCCGGGCTTGACGATGTAGAACTGGTCGATCGGCAGGGACTTGCCCGCCGGGGTCTTCCCGCTCCACGTGGTGCCGACGGCGTTGGACTGCAACCCCGGTACGAACACCTGGTAGTTGCCCGCGCTGTCGACGTACAGGAAGGGCTTCTCGCGGATCGTGGGCGAGCTGGCGACGTTGGTGTACGTCGGGAAGGACTGGGCGGGTGCGCCCTGGTCGCCGACGAAGACCATGTTCCAGTTGGAGCCGGACCAACTGCCCATTTGCGAGTCACGGGTGAGGAACTGCTGCTGGGAGCCGGACTGGATCTGCCCGTCGACCTTGGTGTCGGAGATGAAGCCGCCGCTGGACCAACCGCCGTCGTCCAGCGCGAGGTTGCCGCGTACATGCATGCGCCGGTACGGGGCGGCCTGCGAGACGGCCCAACGATCCGTGCCACCGTTCGGGTTGACCGAGAGGTTCTCGGCATCCCGCCAGAAGTTCTGCGTGGCGTTGCCCTGGAACCAGTCGGCCTCCGCGTGCACGGACCCGTTGATGGTCACGTCGTCCGGCGAGAAGCCGAGGCCCGCGACCTGGGTGTAGAAGCCCACGTTGGCGTTGGCGCTGTAGGTGCCCGGCTTGAACAGCAGGGCCTGGCGGGCCGAGCCGAACTGGTTGGTCTCCTGCTGGGAGAAGACCGAGTCCAGCTTGGACTGGATGCTGGACGCCGACATCGACGGGTCGAACACCGTCACGTTGGGGCCGAAGTCCGGGGTCCCCGGCGGATTGGTGGTGGCGCCACCGAGCGTGAAGGACTGCGCGGCGGTGCCGTTGCAGGTGTACTGCGCGAGCTGCACGCTGTCCGCGGTGGAGGCGCTCGGGACGTCCAGGCACTTGCCACTGTTGCGGTTGACGAAGTGGTAGGCGCCGTCGGCCTCGGCGACCGGCAGCCACTGCTGGTTGTTGCCGCCGGAGTACGTCCACAGTTGGACGGGCGCGGAGTCGGCGGTGGAGACATTGGTGACGTCCCACGCCTCGCCCGCGTTCAGGTTGCTGTTGACGCGGTAGTAGCCCCCGCTGGTGGCGACCAACTGCCAGTTCTGCGCGGTGGATCCGTTGCACGTGTACTGCTGGACGGCGGTGCCGTCGGCACTCGCGGCCGAACGGGCGTCGACACACTTGCCGCTGCCCTTGTTGACCACGGTGGTGTAGCCGGTCGGTATCGCGGCGGCGGCGGAGTTCGCCGCGCTCGCCGAACCCTGCGCGGCGAACTCGATACCGGTGACGGTGGTCGCCACGAGCGCGACGGCCGTGAGCGCTCTCGGAACGCGGTGACGGCGGGTCGGCCTCTTCCGTCTGAACACGGATGCTCCTGTGGTGGTGATGGGGGGTGGGGTGGAAAGGTCGGAGGGGCGTTCGTCAGCCGGTGTACTGGGCGAAGATGCTGGTGAACTGCCAGTTGCTCTGGCTCACGCCCGAGCAGGTGTCGTCGTTCGGGTAGGCGCCGGGGCAGGGACGGTCACGGTTGGCCGACCAGAACGTCAGCCGCGCCAGGTGGTGCGCCTGCGCGTAGCCGAGGATGGTCTGGAAGTCGGCGGTGGTGACGGTCTCGTTGTTGTCGGTGATGCCGTTCATGGACGAGATGCCCATGTCCCGGTAGGCCGCGTCGTCGCTGTAGCCGTACGCGTTCTTCAGCGCGGTCTTCAGACCCTCGGCCGCTCGCTGGGTGAGCGTCCCCATGTTCTGGCCCGCGCCGCCGAAGTCGAACGGCATGATCGTCCAGGCGTCCACGGTCAGCCCGGAGGACGCGGCCCGGTTGATCAGGCTGGTGTCGGGCCCGCTCTGTCCGGTGCCGATGGTGACGTACACCTTGAGGCCCGGGTTGTTGGCCTTGACGGTCTTCAGCGCGTCCACGGTCCGCTGCTGCACCGTCGCGTTGCTGTACGCGTCGGCCTCGATGTCGATGTCGATGGCCTTCAGCGAGTAGGCGCTGATGACCTTCTGGTACGCAGCCGCCAGCTCACCGGCGCTGGAGCAGGAACTCTCCAGCTTGTTGCCGCTGTAGCCGCCGAAGGACGGGACGACGTCACCGCCGCCCGCGCGCACGGTGTTGATGGTCTGCTGATCGACGCCGCCGGTCAGCGCCCGGCCGCCGTCCCACTGCGGGTTGCAGTAACCGTTGCTCAGGACGAAGGCGAGGGTGAACCACTTCACGCCGGTCGCGTTCATGACAGTCGTAGGGCTGGGCGGGTTGCCCCAGCCGTTGTAGAGGTACGGCGCCACAGCCATCGGCGCGGTCGCGGGCGGGGTGGTGCCGCCGTCGGCGGCCGGCGCGGTCCACTTCTGGTTGGCGGCGCCGGAGCAGGTCCAGATCTGGGTACGGGTGCCGTTGGCCGAGGTGTTGCCGGTGACGTCCAGACACTTGTCGGCGGCCGGGTTGACGATGTCGTGCGCGGCGCTGACGGTCCACTTCTGGTTGGCGCTGCCGGCGCACGTCCACAGTTGGAGCTGGGCGCCGTTCGCCGTCGAATTACCGGTGACGTCAAGGCACTTGCCGAGGGCTCTGATGGTGCCGTCGGAGCCGACCGTCCACTGCTGGGCGGCGGTGCCGTTGCAGTCGTAGATCTGTACGGCCGTGCCGTCGGCCGAACTGGCGCCGGCCACGTCGAGACACTTGCCACCGAGTCCGGTGATGGTGCCGGTGGCGGCCGAGGCGTTGGGGGCGGCGAGGGTGCCGACGGCGGTGAGGCCGAGGGAGAGCGCGAGGGCGCAGCGCAGGGCGAGGCGTTGCATGGCGAGGGGGCCTTTCGTCCTGGGGTGGGGGGTGGACGCCGCCGGCATGAGGGCGGTGAGAGGTGAACACGGATGTTCACGTATGTGAGCGTGAGAATGCATTCATGGGAGGTCTGTTGGCTGGTGAACCTAAAGGTCTGCACCAAAGCCGTCAAGAGGTGCGACCGGAGAAGTCCCCCACGACCTGCGTGAGTTGAGAAGTTGTAGGCGAAGGAAAAGAAATCACCAGGACCATTGAGTGGCCGGTTCGCACAGGTCACACTGTGCAGACTTTGTGATGATCGCCAGGGTGCGTGTGCCGGAGGAACCAATGAACACAGCGGGGACCGCGCAGGTCGAAGTCCGGCACATCCTCAGTGACAAGGTCACGGGCGGCGTCCTCAAGCCACGAACACGCACCATCACCTGGGCGGCCGCCCGCTACGTCGTCAAACGGCCCCCGTCCGGCAAGCACACGGTGGACCTCACCTGCACCGAGTGCTCGGCGTCCCTGCTGGCCGAGGTGCGCGACCAGTCCTCCACCCGCACCATCGCGACCGTGCTCCGCGTCATCGCGGCACTGAGCCTGGTCGTCTTCGTCGCGGCCCTCGCCTACGCCTTCCACGAAGGCGGCAAGACCCTCCCCGAGGGACAGTCGCTCCCGACCCTCTTCCCCATCAGCGTCGTCGCCGTGATCGTCACCTTCGTCGCCGCGCCCACGCTCTACCTCCGCGGCCGCTACTACAACGGCGTCAGCATGCTCGACGCCCCCAAGCCGCGCCGCCGGCACCGGATCATACCGGTGCGGGCGGCGAGACGGGTCGTACGAACTCGGCGATGAGCCGGGCGAGTTCGCCGGGCCGGTCCAGCGGGATCAGCGTGTAACTGTCGGCCACCTCCACCAGCCGCCCCTGCGGCAGGAGTTGGGCCAGCCGGCGCCCGTGCTCGGGCGGCATCACCCGGTCCTCGCTCGCCCAGACCACAAGGGCGGGCCGGTCGAACTCCCGCAGCCGGTCGGCGGTTTCCTCCAGGAGGCGGCGCCCGTCGGCCGACGCGGCACGCAGTACGCGTACGGCGTCCCGGCGGATCTCCGGCCGCTCCTGAACCGGCCGCGTCCACCGCTCGGTGACGGCGTCCCCGCGCTTCGTCAGCCACCCGAACGCCAACGGCAGGCGGCGCAACGCCCGCAGTCGCATCTGCCGCATGAACAACCCGAACCACCACGGCGAGAGGCGCCCCGCGAGCACGAGCGTCCGGCCCGTCAGCCCCGGCGGGAAGTTGTCGAACGCCTCGCAGGAGACGAGGACCACCCGGTCCACCCGCGCGGACCCGTCCGCCATCAGCACCTGCACCAGCGCCCCGCCCGTGTCGTTCCCGACGAGCGTGACGTTCCGCAGATCGAGCCGCTCCATGAACTCGGCGACGAGCCGGGCGATCCCGGGCAGCGACAGATCGGCGTCCGCGCGCATCGCGTGGCGGTGGGCACCGAGCGGTAGCGTCGGGGCCAAACACCGGTGACCGGCGGCCAGTTCGGCGATCGGCGCGGCCCAGAGCGAGGCGTCCATCAGCAGCCCGTGCAACAGAACCACGACGGGACCGTCGCCACCGGTGTCCTCGTACTCCAGGGTCCCGGCCGAGAGTTCGATCAGCCGCTGTGCGGTGGTCGCGGCCGGTTCGATCCTGTTCATGTACGCCTCCCGTGCGTGTCTGCACTCAAGAGGGCAGCGGCGGGCCGAGTGTGACACCCGGACGGGAACTCCCGCCGAGTGGCAGAATCGACCGCGTGGATGGGGGGATCCTCGAACGCGAGCCCGAGCTGGCGCGACTGGCCGCGGCCGCACGCGAGGCGGCGGACGGGGCCGGTTCCGTGGCGCTCGTCTTCGGTGAGGCAGGCATCGGCAAGTCGAGCCTGGTGAAGGCCATGCCGGACCGGCTGCCCCCTCGGTCGCGCATCCTCCTGGGACAGTGCGACGACCTCGCCACCCGCCGTCCCCTCGGCCCGTTCCGCGACCTCGTCGGCAGCGTCGGCACCGAACTCGCCCACGCCGTCGTCGAGGGCGGCGACCGCCAGCGCGTCTACGAAGCACTGCAGGAAGAGCTGGCCGGGATACCGCATCCGACGGTACTCGTCGTGGAGGACGTCCACTGGGCCGACGAGGCCTCGCTGGACGCCCTACGCTTTCTGGTGCGGCGGATGGAACGGCTGCCCGCCGTGCTCGTCCTCACCTACCGGGACGACGAGCTGAGCCGCGAGCATCCGCTGCGCCACCTGCTGGGCCAGGCGTCCCGCGCGGACCGCGTGCACCGGCTGCCGCTGGCCCGCCTCTCCAAGTCCGCCGTACGCACACTCAGTTCGGCCAGCCGGCTCGACGCGGCGCAGGTGTACGAGGTGACCTCGGGCAACCCCTTCTTCGTCACCGAAGTCCTGGCGGCCGGCGGTACCGGGGGAGTGCCGCCGACCGTCGTCGACGCGGTGCTCGCCCGGCTGCGCGGACTCGACAGCCGTACCGTGGACGCGCTGGAGCAGCTCGCCGTCCTGCCCTCGGCCGTCGAACGGCCCCTGGTCGACGCCCTGTTGACGGATGGCGTCGCCGGGCTGGCCCCGGCCGAACAGCGCGGACTGCTCGCCGTGGCCCCCGAACGGGTCACGTTCCGGCACGAGTTGATCCGACGCGCCATCGCCGACTCCCTGCCCGCGGCCCGCCGCATCGACCTCAACCGCGGCGCCCTCACCGCACTCGTGGCCCGGCCCGGCTCCGACCCGGCCCGCATCGTCCACCACGCCGCGCAGGCCGGCGATCAGGACGCCATCGCCCGCTACGGCCCCCACGCCGCCCGGGACGCCACCGAGGCCGGCGCCCACCGCGAGGCCGCCGCCCATCTGCGGCTCGTGCTGCGGGAACGCCACCGCTACACCCCCGCCGAACTCGCCGACCTCCTCGAACGCTACGCCGTGGAGTGCTACACCATCGCCGACTCCGTCGAGGCCGTCACGGCCCAGCGGGACGCCGTGGCCCTGCGCCGCTCGCTCGGCGACACTCTCGCGCTGGGCGCCGATCTGCGCTGGCTGTCCCGCATCCACTGGTGGGCGGGCCACGCCGACGAGGCCCAGGACGCGGCACGGGAGGCCATCGCCGTCCTCGAACACGCCGGTGACGACCGGCTGTTGGCCCTCGCGCTCAGCAACACCGCCCAACTGCGCATGCTGTCCGACCGCTACGCCGAGGCCATCGAGCACGGCGAGCGGGCTATCGCCCTGGCCCGCCGCGCGGACGACGCGGCGATCCTCGCCCACGCCCTCAACAACGTGGGCGCCGCCCGCTGGCGCAGCGGAGACCCCGACGGGCGAGGGCAGTTGGAGGAGAGCCTCGCCGTGGCGCTCGCCGCGGGCGAGGTCGAACACGCCTGCCGGTCCTACGCCAACATCATCTGGTCCCTGCTCGACAACCTCCGGTACACCGAGGCCGACCGGTATCTTCCCCCGGCCATGGAACTCGCCGACCGCGCCGAGCACTTGGGATTCCTCAACTACCTGCACGTCGAGCAGGCCATGCGCCGCCTCGCCGCCGCCGACTGGGAAGAGGCCGCGCGGCACGCCGAGTACGGCATGCACGACTTCGTACCGGCGCGCTGTCCCGCCCTGACCGTCCTGGCGCGCGTGCGGGTCCGGCGCGGCAGGCCCGGCGCCGACGAACTCCTCACCCAGGCCTGGGAGATCGCCGTACGGACCCGGGAGTTGCAACGCACGGGCCCGGTGGCCGCCGCACGGGCGGAGGCGGCCTGGCTACGCGGCGACCACGCGGGGGCGGCCGAGGCGGCGGGGCCTGCCCACGCGCAGGCGGGCCGACTGGACTACGGGCCGTACCGCGCCGAACTCGGCTACTGGCTCACGAAGTCCGGGCACCCCGTGGCCGCCGACGACAGCGATCACCCGTACGCGCTCCAGGCCGCCGGTGACTGGAAACGGGCGGCGGACCGGTGGCAGCAGGCCGGCTGCCCCTACGAACACGCCGCCGCGCTCGCGGAGAGCCCCGACCCGGCCGACAAACTCACCGCGCTCGCCCGCCTCGACGCACTCGGCGCCGAACCCCTCGCCCGACTCGTCCGCACCGAACTGCGCCACCTCGGCGTCCGCCGCATCCCGCGCGGCCCGTACGCCGCGACCAGAGGCAACTTGGCCGGTCTCACCGAGCGCCAACTCCAGGTCGTACGACTGCTCGTGGACGGTCTGACCAACCCGGAGATCGCCGACCGCCTCGTCGTGTCCGTCCGTACCGTCGACAACCATGTGCGGGCCGTCCTGGAGAAGCTGGACGCACCCACCCGACGCCAGGCCGCCGCCCGTGCCACGGAACTCGGTCTGCTGCCCGACGGCGAAACGTAGGTACCCGACGGCGCCAAGCTGGGTGACGCGCACGGATGACCGTGCGGTTCCGGGCGAAATAGAACAAGCAGGTCATCCAGAGCAGCACGAGACGGGGGACCGCATGTCCAGCACACCCGCACAGACCGCTCGTCGTGAACTGACCGACTTCACGGGGGAGTTGATCGGCCCGGACGACGCCGCCTATCCGGAGGCCCGCGCCGTCTACAACGCGATGATCGACAAACGGCCCGCGCTCATCGCCCGTTGTGCCGACGCGGACGACGTGGCCCGCGTGATCGCCTTCGCCCGCTCCCACGACCTGCCCCTCGCGGTGCGCGGCGGCGGCCACCATGGCGCCGGACTCGGCACCGTCGACGGGGGAGTGGTCGCCGACCTCTCCCCGCTGAAGGCCATCCACGTCGACCCCGAGGCCCGTACCGTCCGGGTCGGCGGCGGTTGCGTCTGGGGCGAGGTGGACCGCGCCACCAACGCGCACGGACTCGCCACCCCCAGCGGCATCATCTCCACCACCGGAGTCGGCGGCATCGCCACCGGTGGCGGACTCGGCCACCTCACCCGCAAGTGCGGGCTGACCATCGACAACCTGCTGGAGGCCGACCTGGTCCTGGCCGACGGCAGTCGGGTGCGGGCGAGCGCCGACGAGAACAGCGACCTGTTCTGGGCGGTCCGGGGCGGCGGCGGCAACTTCGGCGTCGTCACCTCGTTCCTGTTCCGCCTGCACGAGATCAGCACGGTCGTCGCCGGACCCACCTTCTGGCCCGTCGAGATCAGCGCCGAAGTCCTCACCGCCTACCGCGACTTCCTGCCGAACGCGCCCCGCGAACTGAGCGCCTTCTTCCTCTACGGCAGCGTCCCGCCCGCCCCGCCGTTCCCCGAGGAGCTCCACCTGCGCAAGACGGCCGGCGTCGTCTGGTGCTACACCGGCGGCGACACCGAGGCCGCCGCACGCGAGATGGCCCCGCTGCTCGACGCGCTGCCCGCACCCCTCCTGCACGCGGCCGGGCCGATGCAACACCCCGACATGCAGGGCATGTTCGACGGGCTCTACCCGCCCGGCGACCAGTGGTACTGGCGCGCCGACTTCGTCAACGACATCCCGGACGAGGCCGTGGAACTCCACGCCAAGTTCGGCGCCGAGGTCCCCACCCCGCAGTCCACGATGCACCTCTACCCGATCGACGGCGCCGCCCACGACGTCGGCAACGACGAGACCCCGTGGGCCTACCGCGACGCACGCTGGGCGTCCGTCTTCGCCGGCGTCGACCGGGACCCCGCCAACGCCGGGCTCATCAAGAGGTGGACCATCGACTACCAGGAAGCCCTGCACCCGTACTCGGCGGGCGGCGCCTACGTGAACATGATGATGGACGAGGGGCAGGAACGTGTCCGGGCCAGCTACCGCGGCAACTACGACCGGCTGGCCCGCATCAAGGCCGACCGCGACCCGGACAACGTCTTCCACCTGAACCAGAACATCCACCCGGCCCCGAAACCGCGCTACGAGACGCGCCCGTGACACCAGCTCCGAGGCCGGGCCGGCATCACGCGTTCGGGTCGAACGAGATGCCGGACGGCTCGGCGATGGAGAGCGCGTAGTTGAAGTCGCTGTCCCGGATCTTCAGCGTGGCCGAGCCGAAGTCCGCGGCCAGGAGCTTGTCCTTGAGGCCGGCCGGGTAGCCGTTCCAACCCACCAGGCGCGGGTAGAACCAGCCGCCGGTGGCGTTCTCCGGGGGCTCGTCGTTGGTGTTGGCGAAGCGGAAGTCGTGCGAGCCGATGCCGTCCTTGTGATAGACGATCTTGGGGTGCGTGCCGTCGAAACGCACCCCCGAGGCCGCGGACACCTGGTACGCCGAGTGCTGCGACACCGACACGTACTGGACCGTGTTGTCCTTGATCCACACCACGACATGCTCCCAGTCGTGGGTGTGCCCGATCGCGGCCGGACCCAGGGTGACCTGGTCCTTCTCGAAGTAGCTGGCGTACATCACCGCACACCAGTCGTTGTTGCACTTCTCGCGGGAGTACGTGTTGGCGTTGTTCAGCTGAGCGAGGTCGTGGCAGTGCCCGTTGACGTCGCCGCCGAGCTTGAGCCCGGGGTTGATGGTGCCGTCCAGACCGATGGCGGCCGTGGCGTAGCAGCCGTCGCCGTCGTAGTCGTAGGCCGGGGAGAAGGTCTGTTCCAGGCCGTCGGCGTTCTGCGGAAGCAGCGTCAGTACGTTGGCCTGGGCGGCCGTCGCCTGCCCGACCACGAGGGCGAGCGCACCGAGGACGGTGACGACGGCGGAGCGACGGAGGCGCCGGGTGCGGGGCTTCGAGGCTCTGGCGGGGTGTGCGGTGGGGGGTGTCGGAAGAGGCACGCCAACTCCAGTTCTTGGCTGTGGGGGCGCTACTGGCTGCGCCAGGTCCAGACCATCGCAGTCCGGTGTGTGCACGTCAACACCTGTGCGGTGTACGGGTTTTGGCGCGACGCTGAACTCTCCCGCCTGTGTTTTCCCTGTGCCCCTGCGGCTCTCGACGCGACCATGGCCCCTGGCGAACAGGTGCGCTAATTTGAGATCCTGGCCACTGGTGAATGGGCACCCGTGGTGAGTGCGGGAGGTTCTGATTGACCCCGGCACAACTACGGGCCTTCGCGGCGACCGTCCGCCTCGGTTCCGTGAAGGCCGCCGCCGCCGATCTCGCCGTCACCGAGTCGGCCGTCTCGATCCATGTCGCGCATCTGCGCAGGGAGTTGGGCGACAAACTCTTCGCCCGTACGGCCAACGGGCTCGCCTTCACCCCCGGTGGGCTGCGACTGGCCAGCAGGGCCGCCGAGTTGCTGGGGCTTCAGGACCAGACGATCCTCGAAGTGAAACAGGCAGGCTCCGGCCGCCGGTTGCTGCGCGTCGCCGCGTCGAGCCTATTCGCCGAGCACGCCGCACCCGGCCTGATCGAACTGTTCGCGGGCCGCGCCGACGACCTCGACGTGGAACTCAGCGTCCACACCCCGCAGAAGTTCGCCACACTGCTCCAGACCCGCTCCGTCGACGTGGCCATCGGCCCCCGCCCGGCCACCCTCGACGCCGCCCTGACTTGCACGCACTTCCTCAACTACCAGCTCATCGCCGTCGTAGGCCCCGACCACCCCCTCGCGACCACGGCGAACGCAGGTACCGCTGAACTGCGCGCTCAAACCTGGCTGTTGGGCCCCTCGGCGGTCGGCCGTACGGGCATCGTGCCGTCGATACTCCGCCGCCTGGGCATCCCGGAACACAATCAGCGGATCTTCCAGAGCCATGCCGCTTCAGTCGACGAGGCCAAGCGCGGCAAGGGAGTTGCTCTCGCGGTCGCCTTCGCCGTGACCAAGGACCTCACCGAAGGCGACCTCCGCCGACTCACCGGCCCCCAACTCCCCGCCCGCGGCTCCTGGAACCTCCTCACCCTCCTCGACCGCGAAGCCCCACCCGCCGCAGCGGAGTTACGCCGCTTCGTCACCACACCGCGCGCCACTCAGGCAATGCTGCGCGGGACGGGTGTGACGGCGGGGCGGTTCCGGCCGGCGATCCACGTGACGCTGTGGAGCTAATAGCTCCGCCGCCTGCCGAGTCGTGCGATCTCGCCCGGCACCCGCAGCAACGCGCCGAAACTGTCGGCCGGCAGCAGCAGGTCGACATACGGCAGCGCCGCCGCCATCGTCGACGTACGCGGTGCGAAACCGGGCGCGGCGGCCCGCGGGTTGAGCCAGATCACCGTATGGGCGCGGCGTCGCAGTCGGGCCATGGTGGCGGCGAGCCGGTCCGGTGGGTCGCCGTCCCAGCCGTCCGAGCCGATCAGTACGACCGCGCCGCGCAGGGTGCCGCCGTGGTGCGAGGTGAGGAGCGTGCCCAGGCAGTGGGCGATGCGGGTGCCGCCGAACCGGTCGGTGACCCGGAGCGTCGCCTCGTCGAACGCCTCCTGCGCCGAGCGGTGCGCGAGCACCGGAGTGAGCCGGGTCAACGACGTGGCGAACGCGAAGACTTCGGCGCGGGTCGTCAGCGTGAGCGCCCGCATCAGGTACAGATACGCCACCGCCTGTGCCTGCATCGACCGGCTCACGTCACACAGCACCACGACCCGGCGCGGCCGGTCCACCGGTCCGGCCCGCACCAGCCGTACGGGTTCCCAGCCGGTACGCCGGGCCTGGGCCACCGTCTCCCGGATCGCCACCCGATGGCCGCCTGCCCGCACGGCTTGGCGCCGGGTTCGGCGCAGTGGCCACTCCCGCAGTCGCGCCTCCAGCCTGCGACCGAGCAACTCGGCCTGCTCCGCGCTCAGTTCACCGAACGGTGCGTCCACCACGGCCGCCAGCTCGCTCGGCAGCCGCTCCGGCACGGTCAGCGCGCGGTCTGCTCGGTGTTCGGCGGTGTCCACGGCGGGCGGCAGGGTCACCCAGGGCAGACCGGCACCGCCGACAGGCGCGGCGTCGGCACGAGCACCATCCCGTCCGTCGGGCCGCGCGCCAAGCCCATCGCGCCGGATGTGGGGATCGAGCGCGAGCACCGCCTGCCCGAAGACCGCGTCGAAGACCTCGTCGAAACGGGCAAGTTCGGGATGGTCGCGTATGAGGGTGACGCGAGCGGTCCAGTACAGCGCCGTCCGTGTCCGGGGCGGGACCGAGGCGAGCGCGTGCACGAAGTCCCGGGTGGCGGTCGGGCCCACCGGCACGCCGTGTTCCCTGAGACGGACGGCCAGCGCGGTGGCGAAGGCGGCCCGGTCGACGGCGGGCAGCAGGGGGCCACCCGGTGTCATCGGACCAGCAGACAGACCACCACGGCGATGACGACGGCCGCGACGAGGGCGGGGATCAGCCGCTTGTACACGGAGGCACCGGCGACCTGCATCAGGTTCAGCGGCTCGGCCACCGGGATCGTCTCCGGCACGGGTTCCACCGCCTCCGCCTCGGGTTCAGCCTCCGGCTGGTCGGGCGTCGTCAGCAACCGTGTCTCCACGTTCGCGACGAACTGCGCGAACAGCTTCTCCGAGATCTCCTTGATCATGCCGCTGCCGAACTGGGCCAGCCTGCCGCTGATGTTGAGGTCCGTGCTGACCGTCACGACCGTGCCCGCGCCCTCGCCACGCAGCCGGGCGTCGACCGTCGCGGACGCGTTGCCGCCCCCGCGCATGTCCTTGCCTGCCGCGCTGATCACGGCGTGATGCGCGCTCTCGTCCCGCTCCACGAAGCGTGCCGTCCCCGCGAACTGGCTGACCATGGGCCCGACCTTGACCTTGACCTTGCCCCGGTGGACATCGCCGTCGACGCCGGTGAGTTCGGCGCCGGGCATGCACGGGGCGAGGGCCTCCAGATCGGTGAGCGCCTGCCAGGCCCGCTCGACCGGCACACCGACGCTGAACTCGTGGTCGATCTTCATGGTGTCCTCGCTTCTTCGGGATAGCCGAGCGCGTCGAGGGCCTCGACCACGGCGGTGCGGTCGTCGGGGCTCTTGGCGACCGTGCTGAGCGTGCGGACGATGTCGTCGCGAGCCAGCCGGGCGACCCGCAGTGCCGCCAGCGCGGAGACCCAGTCGATGGCCTCCGCCATACCGGGCGCCTTGTCGAGATCGAGCCCGCGGACCTGGCCGATGAACTCCGTCGTGGACGCGATCAACGGCTCGTTCGCGGCCGGCACCGTACGGCGCAGGATCTCCGCCGTGCGTTCGGGCGTGGGGAAGTCGATCCAGTGGTAGAGGCAGCGCCTGCGCAGCGCGTCGTGGAGTTCCCGGCTGCGGTTGGAGGTGAGCACCACGACGGGCGGCCGTACGGCGGTGAAGGTGCCCAACTCCGGGACGCTGATGGACCGTTCGCCCAGGAACTCGAAGAGCAGCGCCTCGAACTCGTCGTCGGCCCGGTCGATCTCGTCGATCAACAGCACGGGCGGCAGCGGGCCTTGATGGCGTACCGCTCGCAACAGGGGCCGGTCGAGCAGGAATTCCTCGCTGAACAGGTCGGCATCGGAGAGCTCGCGCCCGTGCGCCTCCGTGAGCCGGACGGCGAGCAGTTGGCGCTGGTAGTTCCACTCGTACAGCGCCTCCCCGGCCGTCAGCCCCTCGTAGCACTGCAACCGGATCAGCGGAGTGTCCAGGGCTTTGGCGAGGGCCTTCGCGGCACTGGTCTTGCCCACGCCCGGCTCGCCCTCCAGCAGCAGCGGCCGGTCGAGCAGGGTGGCGAGGAGGAGGGCGGTCGCCGTGCCGTCGTCGACGAGGTGGCCGACCGCGTCGAGCCGCCGCCGTACGTCGTCGGCGTCCGCGAACAGTGCGCTCACCCGGTAGCCCGTTCACCCGTGGACCAGCGGTCCCGGCAGCCCGTCCCACAGAACCAGAACTCGCCTTCCTCGGTGGTGAGGTGAGGCGTGTCGGCGCGCAGGGTCACGGTCATCCCGCACACCGGGTCCACGGCTTCGGCCGGGCCCTCGGGGACCGGCCGGGGCAGCTTCGAGGCGTGGACGACCCGCACCACGTCCGCGAGGATCGACAGCGCGATCTCGGGCGGGGTCCGCGCACCGATGTCCAGCCCGGCCGGAGCCTGGACACGGGCCCGTTCCACCTCGGTCAGGCCGAGTTCGTCGAGGAGAGCGGCAGCACGACGGTGGCTGGCGACCAGCGCGATGTGTCCGACACCCGCGTCGAGGGCGGCGCGTAGGGACTCCGCGTCGCCCCGGCCCTGCCCGGCCACGATCACCGCCGCCGTGTGGTCGGCGGGCGGGCCGTCGGGCAATGAGCGAGCCGCGGCGTAGCCGAGCAGGGAGGCGAACGCGACGCAGGCCTCCGCGACGGGGGTGGTCCCGACGACCTCGATCAGCGGTGGCGGCAGCACCGGTTCCAGGAAGATCTCCAACGCACCGCCGGACAGGCAGGGGTTGACCACGACCCGCGCCCCGGGTGTCTCGGGGAACTCGGCGTCCCCCTGCGGCAGGACCCGCAGCAACAGCGGTCCGCCGTCGTGCAGGGCGCCGAGCGCGGCCGTACGCACCGAGCCCTCGGCGCACTGGCCGCCGACGTAGCCGTCGATGGTGCCGTCGCCATGGACGATGGCCTCGTCGCCGGGGTGCGCCGAGGCCGGCGCCTGGGCGCGCACCACGCGTGCGTGGACGAACGGCACGCGCCGCTCGGTGAGTTCAAGGGCTCGCGCGCTCAACTTGCCGGTCATCGCGACCACCTTCAGATCGGCGGAGCCGGTCGGCCCCGCATCGCCTCCCACACCCGCGAGGGCGTGAGCGGCATGTCCGCGTGCCGGATGCCGTACGGCTTCAGGGCGTCGACCACCGCGTTGACGATCGCGGGCGGCGAGCCGACCGTCGCGGACTCGCCGACCCCCTTGGCGCCGATGGGGTGGTGCGGGGAGGGGGTGACGGTGAACCCCGTTTCCCAGTCCGGGACTTCGAGCGCGGTCGGGATCAGATAGTCCATCAGCGAGCCGCTGAGGCAGTTCCCGTCCTCGTCGAAGGAGATCATCTCCATCAGCGCCATGCCGACGCCGTCGGTGAGCCCGCCGTGCACCTGCCCCTCGATGATCATCGGGTTGATGCGGGTGCCGCAGTCGTCGACCGCGACGAAGCGGCGGACGGTGACCTTGGCGGTGCCCGGGTCGATGTCGACGACGCAGATGTAGGCACCGTGCGGATAGGTGAGGTTCTCCGGGTTGTAACAGATCTGCGCCTCCAGGCCGCCCTCCACACCCTCGGGCAGATCGCCCGCGCCGTGCGCCCGCATCGCGATGTCCTGGATGGTGACCGAGGCCATCGGGTCGCCCGCGACACGAAAGGAACCCTTCTCCCACTCCAGGTCGGCGACCGACACCTCCAGCATCGACGAGGCGATCAACCGCGCCTTGTCCCGCACCTTGCGGGCGACCAGCGCCGCGGCGGCGCCCGAGACGGGGGTGGAGCGGCTGCCGTAGGTGCCGAGGCCGAACGGCGTCTGGTCGGTGTCGCCGTGCACCACGTCGATGTCCTGCGGCGGGATGCCGAGCTCCTCGGCGACGATCTGCGCGAACGTCGTCTCGTGCCCCTGCCCCTGCGACTGCACGGAGAGGCGTACGACCGCCTTCCCCGTCGGATGCACCCGCAGCTCACAGCCGTCGGCCATGCCGAGACCGAGGATGTCCATGTCCTTGCGGGGGCCCGCGCCGACCGCCTCGGTGAAGAACGCCACGCCGATGCCCATGAGTTCACCGCGCGCCCGCTTCGCGGCCTGCTCGGCGCGGAGCGCGCCGTAGCCTGCGAGTTCCTTGGCCAGTTCCATGGTGGGCGCGTAGTTGCCGGAGTCGTAGACCCAGCCGGTCTTGGTGCGGAAGGGGAACTGCTCGGGTCGGATGAAGTTCTTCATCCTCAACTCGACCGGATCCATGGCCAGTTCGTACGCGAGGCAGTCGACGATCCGCTCGATCAGGTACACGGCCTCGGTGATGCGGAACGAGCAGGCGTAAGCCACCCCGCCGGGCGCCTTGTTGGTGTAGACGGCGGTCATCCTGCAGTGGGCGGCCTCGATGTCGTAACTGCCGGTGAAGACGCCGAAGAAGCCGGCCGGGTACTTCACGGGTGCTGCCGTGCCGTTGAACGCGCCATGGTCGGCGAGGACTTGGGTGCGGACGGCGAGGATGCGTCCGTCGCGGGTGGCCGCGATCTCGCCGCGCATCACGTAGTCGCGGGCGAAACCCGTGCTGATCAGATTCTCCGCGCGGTCCTCCATCCACTTCACCGGCTTGCCGGTCAGCAGCGAGCCGACGATCGCGCACACGTAACCCGGGTAGATCGGCACCTTGTTGCCGAAGCCGCCGCCGATGTCGGGGGAGACGACCCGGATCTTGTGCTCCGGCAGCCCGGCGACGATCGCGTAGAGGGTCCGATGGGCGTGCGGGGCCTGGGTGGTGGACCACAGGGTGAGACGGCCGTCGACCTGGTCGTAGTCCGCGACCGCGCCGCACGTCTCCATGGGCGCCGGGTGCACACGCGGGTACACGATGTCCTCGGTGACCACGACGTCCGGGCGGGCGAAGACGGCCTCGGTCTCCGCCTCGTCGCCGGTCTCCCAGTCGAAGCAGTGGTTGTCGGCCTTGCCCTCCAGGTCGTCGCGGATGACGGGCGCGTCGGGCGAGAGGGCGGTGCGGACGTCGATCACCGGGTCGAGCGGCTCGTACTCGACGTCGATCAACTCCAGCGCGTCCCGGGCCGCGTAGCGGTCCTCCGCTACGACGAAGGCGACCTCCTGGCCCTGGAAGCGGACCTTGTCGGTGGCCAGGACCGCCTGCACGTCGTTCGAGAGGGTCGGCATCCACGCCAGGCCCTGCTCGGCGAGCATCGCCCCGGTGACGACCAGCCGGACCTTCGGATGGGCCTCGGCCAGGGAGGTGTCGACGGACAGGACGCGGGCGTGCGCGAACGGCGAGCGCAGGATCGCCAGATGCAGCATGCCGGGCAGATCGAGATCGTCGACATAGCGGCCCTTCCCGCGCACGAACCGCGGGTCCTCCTTGCGCAGCATCCGGCCGTGGCCGCAGGGCTTCCGGTCGTTGTCGACGAACGCGGTGCGATGCCCGTTCTCGGAGACGGCGGTCATGAGGCGCTCCCCGAAGCCGAAGTCGCCTGTGTTTCCAGGGACGTTCGGGTCCCGGCCTCCTCGGCCGCCGCCCACCGGATCGAGCGGACGATGGTGGCGTAACCGGTGCAGCGGCAGATCTGTCCCGAGATCGCCTCCCGGATCTCCTGGTCGGAGGGGTCGGGGTTGCGGTCCAGCAGCGCACGCGCCGTCATCATCATGCCGGGTGTGCAGAAGCCGCACTGGAGACCGTGGCACTCGACGAACCCCCTTTGTACGGGGTCGAGTTCACCGTTCTGCTCCAGCCCCTCCACGGTGCGCACCTCGTGGCCGCCCGCCATCGCGGCCAGCACGGTGCAGGACTTGACCGGTTCGCCGTCCAACCACACCACGCATGTACCGCAGTTGCTGGTGTCGCACCCCCAGTGGGTGCCGGTAAGGCGGAGGTGGTCCCGCAGGAAGTGGACCAACAGCAGCCGCCCTTCGATCTCCCGGGTGACCTCTTCGCCGTTGACGACCATGCTGACCTGCACGATCACCCCTCCTGTCCGTCGATGCGGGCCACGGCCCGGCGCAGCACGCGCATGGTCAACTCCCGTGCCAGATGGCGCTTGTAGTCCGCACTGCCACGCCGGTCGGTCACCGGCGAGCAGGCCTCGGCGGCGATGTCCCCGGCCTGTCCGTACAGTTCCTCCGTCGGGCGCCGGCCGCGCAGTGCCTCGGCGATACCGGGGATGCCGGCCGTGTTCGGTCCTACGGCGGCGAGCCCCACCCGGGCGTCGGCGATCAGTCCGTCGCCGTCCAGCCACACCGCCGCGCCGGCCGACACCACCGCCCAGTCACCGGCCCGCCGTTCGACCTTCTCGTACGCGCTGGACCCGTGCGGACGCACCGGGAAGCGGACCTCGGTGAGGATCTCCGCGTCACCCACGGCGGTCTCGTACGGCCCCCGGTGGAAGTCCTCCATGGACACCACCCGCTCGCCGTCCCGGCCCTGGATCACACAACTGGCGTCGAGTGTCGTACACACCGCGGAGAGGTCCTCGGACGGGTCGGCCTGGCACAGGGAGCCGCCGAGGGTGCCGCGGTTGCGTACGACGGGGTCGGCGATGACCCGTTCGGCGTCGCGGAACACCGGGAAGGCGGCGGCCAGTTCGTCCGATTCCAGCAGCTCGCGGTGCCGGGTCATCGCGCCGATGCGGATCAGCCCGGGCTCGACGCGGACGTAACCCAGCTCGTCGTGCAGGTCGTTGATGTCGATCAGGTACTCGAAGTTGGCCAGCCGCAACTTCATCATCGGGATCAGACTGTGCCCGCCGGCCACCAGCCGTGCCGTGTCGCCCAGCCGGTCGAGCAGCGCGACCGCCTCGCCCACGCTGCCGACCCGCTGGTACTCGAACGGAGCGGGAACCTGCATACCCCAATCCCCCTGTCTCGTACGGCACTTGGCCGGTCGGCCGGGCGCCGCGTCCGGGCCTCATTGGGCGCCCGGCGGACAGGAGTGTCAACGGCTGGTTAACCGTTCACTTAAGTTGCCTGCCCCGGGGAGACGGGCAGGTCGTCGAGGAAGTCCGCGGACGGCACGAAGAAGAGGCTGCCGGTGACGGCCGTGGAGAAGTCCAGGATGCGGTCGTGGGACGCGGAGTCGGTGCCCAGGAACATGTTGCGCAGCATCTGCTCGGTGACCGAGGGCGTACGGGCGTACCCGATGAAGTAGGTGCCGAACTCGCCCTGTCCCGCGCTGCCGAACGGCATGTTGTCGCGGAGGATCTTCCGCTCGGTGCCGTCCGGGCCGGTGATGACGTTGAGCGCGATGTGCGAGTCGGCCGGTTTGACGTCGTCGTCCATCTCCATGTTGGTCAACTTCGTCCGCCCGACGACCCGTTCCTGCTGCTCCACCGACAGCGTGTTCCAAGTCGCCATGTCGTGCAGGTACTTCTGCACGATCACATAGCTGCCGCCCGCGAACTCCGGGTCCTCGCCGCCGACCACCACGGCTTCGCGGGCCGTCTGCCCCACGGGGTTCTCCGTGCCGTCGACGAAGCCCAGCAGATCACGCACGTCGAAGTACCGGAACCCGGACACCTCGTCGCGCACGGACACGGCACCGCCCAGCCGGCCCATGATCTCGGTGGCCAGCTCGAAGCAGAGGTCGGGCCGTACCGCCTTGATGTGGAACAGCAGGTCACCGGGGGTCGAGACGGCACGGTGGCGGTCGCCGGCGAGTTCGCGGAACGGATGCAGCTCGGCGGGGCGCGGACCGTCGAACAGCCGGTTCCACGCCTCCGATCCGACACCGGTCACACAACTGAGGCGACCGTCCGGCGCGCGGAACCCGATGGACCGCGTCAACCCGCCCAGGTCACCGAGGAGTTGACGTACCGTCTCCTCGCCGCCGGGCTCCACGGTGACGACGAGGAAGGTCGCGCTGGGAGCCAGGCTCTCCAGCACGGCCTGCGTGGTCGGGACGATCCCGTCGTCGATGCTGCCGTCCGTGCGCTCGACCGAGCCGTCAACTGTCATGTACTCCACGCCTCCGCGGGTGTCCTGGGATGCCGGCCGTGGCGGCCGGCACCTCGACGCTCAGCCGAGTTTCCCAGTACGCGCGTCCTGCCAGAGATCCACCCCGCCGTCGACGGCGTACGAGTCGATCTCGGTCAGCTCCTCCTCGCTGAAGTCGAGGTTGTCGAGCGCGGCCACGTTCTGCTCGAGCTGCTCCGTGCGGGACGCGCCGATGACGAGCGAAGTGACCCGCTCGTCGCGCAACGCCCAGGCGAGCGCCATCTGCGCCAGGGTCTGGCCGCGCCGGGCCGCGATGTCGTTGAGCGCGCGCAGCCGGCGCACCATGTCCTCGGTCAGCCAGCCCGCGTCGAACGACGTGCCCGCCGCGGCCCGCGATCCCTCCGGGATCCCGTCCAGGTACCGCCCGGTCAGCAGCCCCTGCGCCAGCGCCGTGAAACCGATGACCCCGAAGCCCTCGTCCCGCGCTGCGTCGAGCAGCCCGTCGTGCTCGATCCACCGGTTGACCATGCTGTACGACGGCTGGTGGATGAGCAGGGGAGTGCCCAGCTCGCGCAGGATCGCGGCGGCCTCACGGGACCGCTCGGCGTCGTAGGAGGAGATGCCGACGTAGAGCGCCTTGCCCTGGCGCACGGCGGTGTCCAGCGCGCCCATGGTCTCTTCGAGCGGGGTGCCCGCGTCGAGCCGATGGGAGTAGAAGATGTCCACGTAGTCGAGGCCCGTGCGCCTGAGCGACTGGTCGAGCGAGGCCAGCAGGTACTTGCGGGAACCGCCGCCCTGCCCGTAGGGACCGGGCCACATGTCCCAGCCCGCCTTGGTGGAGACCACCAGCTCGTCGCGGTACGGCGCGAGATCCTCCTTCAGCAGCCGACCGAAGTTGATCTCGGCGGCGCCGTAGGGCGGGCCGTAGTTGTTCGCCAGGTCGTGGTGGGTGATCCCGAGGTCGAAGGCGCGCAGCGCGATCTCCCGCTGCGTCTCGAACGGCCGGTCGTCACCGAAGTTGTGCCAGTAGCCCAGCGACAGCAGGGGCAGGTCGAGCCCCGAGCGGCCGGTGCGGCGGTAGCGCATGGTGCCGTTGTAGCGCTCGGGGTCTGCGACGTGGTTCATCGGGGGTTCTCCGCGAGGTGCGAGGGGGTCCGGCATCGGGGCCGCTGTGAACGACGTGCCTACTGTGCCCTCGCGTGATTCCCGAGTCCAACCGTTGCCCCGCATCGGATTCAGCAGCGTCGTCACTGAATGTCGTCGCCGAGTCCCTCGTCGGGGGCCCTGGTACTGGCCCACCGGCGGCTGAACAAAACTTGAACTACTTGTTTTCTTGAATCACTCGTGTTTATGGCTGTAGGTTGAACGCCATGACCGCATCCCAGACACCGACCACCGCCGAGGAGCTCCGCGGTGCCGGCCTGCGGGTGACGGCAGCCCGCGTCGCGCTGCTGGAGACCGTTCGGCACGGTGACCACCTCGATGTCGAGGCGGTCGCATCCGGGGTCCGTGACCGCGTAGGACATATATCGCTTCAGGCCGTGTACGACGCGCTTCACGCGCTGACCTCGGCCGGACTCATACGCCGTATCGAACCGGCCGGCAGTCCCGCCCGCTTCGAAGGACGCGTCGGCGACAACCACCACCACCTCATGTGCAGGTCGTGCGGTGTCGTCGCCGACGTCGACTGCGCGGTCGGTGAGGCACCCTGCCTGACCGCGTCCGACGACCAGGGCTTCACGATCGACGAGGCCGAGGTCATCTACTGGGGCCTGTGCCCCGGCTGTGCCAACGCCCCCAGCTCCTGAGCAACTTGATCCACCCAGTTGGAAGGATTTCCATGTCTGAGAACCACGACGCAATCGTCACGGACGCGAAGTCGGAGGAAGCCGGGGGCTGCCCCGTCGCGCACGGGCGGGCCCCGCACCCGACGCAGGGCGGCGGCAACCGCCAGTGGTGGCCCGAGCGGCTCAACCTGAAGATCCTCGCCAAGGACCCAGTCGTAGCGAACCCGCTCGGCGCGGACTTCGACTACGCCAAGGCGTTCGAGGCCCTCGACCTCGCGGCCGTCAAACAGGACATCGCCGAGGTACTGACCAGCTCGCAGGACTGGTGGCCGGCCGACTTCGGCAACTACGGCCCGCTGATGATCCGGATGGCCTGGCACAGCGCCGGCACCTACCGCATGAGCGACGGCCGCGGCGGCGCGGGCGGCGGGCAGCAGCGCTTCGCGCCGCTGAACAGTTGGCCGGACAACGGCAACCTCGACAAGGCCCGCCGTCTGCTGTGGCCCGTCAAGAAGAAGTACGGCCAGTCCATCTCCTGGGCCGACCTCATGATCCTCACCGGCAACGTGGCGCTCGAGACCATGGGCTTCGAGACCTTCGGCTTCGGCGGCGGCCGCGCCGACGTCTGGGAGGCCGACGAGGACGTGTACTGGGGCCCCGAGACCACCTGGCTCGACGACCAGCGCTACACCGGCGACCGCGAGCTGGAGAACCCGCTCGGCGCCGTCCAGATGGGCCTCATCTACGTCAACCCCGAGGGCCCCAACGGCAACCCGGACCCGCTGGCCGCGGCCCGCGACATCCGTGAGACCTTCCGCCGGATGGCGATGAACGACGAGGAGACCGTCGCCCTCATCGCCGGTGGCCACACCTTCGGCAAGACCCACGGCGCCGGCCCGGCCGACGCGGTCGGCAACGACCCCGAGGCCGCCTCCATCGAGCAGCAGGGCCTGGGCTGGAAGTCCACGTACGCCTCCGGCAAGGGCGGCGACGCGATCACCTCCGGCCTCGAGGTGACCTGGACCACCAAGCCCACCCAGTGGAGCAACGACTTCTTCGACATCCTCTTCGGCTACGAGTGGGAGCTCACCCAGAGCCCCGCAGGCGCCAACCAGTGGGTGGCCAAGGACGCCGAGGCGATCATCCCCGACGCCCACAGCGACTCCAAGAAGCTCCCCACGATGCTCACCACCGACCTCGCGCTGCGCTTCGACCCGATCTACGGCGAGATCTCGAAGCGCTTCCACGAGAACCCGGCGGAGTTCGCGGACGCCTTCGCCCGCGCCTGGTACAAGCTGACCCACCGCGACCTGGGCCCGAAGTCCCTGTACCTCGGCCCGGAGGTCCCGGCGGAGACCCTGCTGTGGCAGGACCCGCTGCCGCAGGCCGAGGGCGCGGTCATCGACGCCGCCGACATCGCGGCGCTCAAGGCCAAGATCCTCGCCTCCGGGCTGACCGTCTCGCAGCTCGTGTCCGTCGCGTGGGCGTCCGCGTCCACCTTCCGCGGCAGCGACAAGCGCGGCGGCGCCAACGGTGCCCGCATCCGCCTGGAGCCGCAGCGCGGCTGGGAGGCCAACGACCCCGACCAGCTCGCTCAGGTGCTGCGGGCCCTCGAAGGCGTCCAGCAGGAGTTCAACTCCGGTGCCAAGAAGGTCTCCCTGGCCGACCTGATCGTCCTCGGCGGTGCCGCCGCGGTCGAGAAGGCCGCCAAGGACGGCGGCGTCGACGTGGAGGTCCCCTTCACGCCGGGCCGTGTCGACGCGACCGAGGAGCACACCGACCCCGAGTCGTTCGCCGCGCTGGAGCCGACCTCCGACGGCTTCCGCAACTACCAGGGCAAGGGCAACCGCCTCCCCGCCGAGTACCTGCTGCTCGACCGGGCGAACCTGCTCACGCTGACCGCCCCCGAGATGACCGTCCTCGTCGGCGGCCTGCGGGTCCTGGGCGCCAACCAGGGCCAGTCCACGCACGGTGTCCTCACCGACAAGCCGGGCACGCTGACGAACGACTTCTTCGTCAACCTGCTCGACCTGGGCACCACCTGGTCGTCGACCTCCTCGGACCAGCAGACCTTCGAGGGCCGCGACGCCTCCGGCGCCGTCAAGTGGACCGGCACCCGTGCCGACCTGGTCTTCGGCTCGAACTCCGAACTCCGCGCGCTCGCCGAGGTGTACGCGAGCGACGACGCGAAGGCGAAGTTCGTGAACGACTTCGTCGCCGCCTGGGCCAAGGTCTCCGATCTGGACCGGTTCGACCTGGTCTGAGCAGTCCGCACCACCTGACGTCCGGGTCGGCCCACACGGGTCGGCCCGGACGTTTCCCGGTCACCGAACGCGCGGCACAGTCATGCACGTTCGTCACATAAGCTCCTCCGCATGAACGAGGGGGAGACCGACAGACGGGTCGTCGACGGCCGCTTCGAGCTGGAGTCCCGGCTCGGCGGCGGTGGCATGGGCACGGTCTGGCGCGCCCGCGACCTGCTGCTGCACCGCTATGTCGCCGTCAAGGAGGTCCGGCCGCCGGATATCGACCTCGCGGAGTACGACCCCGGCGCGGCGGAGATGCTCCGCCAGCGGGTCCTGCGCGAGGCGCGGGCCCTGGCCCGGGTCGAGCACCCGAACGTGGTGACGATCCATCACATCGTCGACGGCGGCGAGGGCACCTACCCCTGGCTCGTCATGGAACTCGTCCAAGGCGGTTCGCTCGCCGACCGGTTGGGCCAGGGGCCCATGGCACCGGCCGAGGCTGCCCGGCTCGGCTGCGGAGTGCTCGACGCTCTGCGCGCCGCACACGAGGCCGGTGTCCAGCACCGCGACGTGAAACCCGCCAACGTCCTGCTGCGCACCGACGGCCGCCCCGTGCTCACGGACTTCGGCATCGCCGCCATCCGCGACGCCACCGCCCTCACCGCCACCGGCTCGATCATCGGCACGCCCGACTACATGGCCCCGGAACGCGTCTCGGGCCACAGCGGCGGCCCCGCCGCCGACCTGTGGTCGCTCGCGATGATGCTGTACGTCGCCGTCGAGGGACACCACCCGCTCCGGCGCGGTACGACCCTGGCCACCCTGGCGGCCGTACTCCAGGAGGAGGTCCCGCCACCGGTGCGGGCCGGATCGCTGATGCCGGTGCTGTCCTGTGTCCTGGTCCGCGACCCCGAGGCCCGACCGGACGCCGGAACGGTCGCCCGGATGCTGGCCGCCGCCGCGGCCCAGCCGCCGGCCCATGGTCCCGGTACCACCTCGTACCCACTCGCACCGCCAGTCCCGCCACCGCTGCAGACCACCGATGACATGCAGGCGGTACCGCGGCGCGGGCGAAAGCCGAAGCGGTCTCCGGGGGTTGCGGTCGCCTCCAGCGTCGTAGGCGTGCTGCTGGTGGGGACGCTGGCCTGGAAGGTGCTGCCGGGCGGGAACGACGGCAACAAGGGCTCTGCGGCGTCGTCCCCGGGTGCCACCGGACAGACACAGCAAACCTCGCCTTCGGCCACCTCCAGCGGGACGTCCACGAAGACAACGAACCTGCTCACCCCGAACGGCATCCGGACCGCCATCAAGGCCATCGAGAAGGAGACGGGGCGTGACAGCTTCGGCGGCATCACCGTCTATCCCGATTACGTCTCGGCAGATGTGATGGTCAAGGGCAGCCGAACCGAGTACGACAACTACACCTACCGAGCCGACGATGGCGTGGAAAAGGGCATCATCCAGAGCACGTTGGGGAGCGGATACGAGCCCGTGGACGTGCGTGACTTCCAATGGGACACCGTTCCCGCGTTGTTCACGCGTGCGGAGAAGGAGCTCAAAGTGAAGAACCCGACGTTCCGCTACCTTGTGGTCCAGCTACCGTGGAAGACGTTCAACACCCCTGCGTACATGTCCGTTTACCTGAGTGACTCGTACGGGACGAGTGGTTACCTGTCGGCCACTCCTCGGGGCAAGGTGACCAAGGTGGTTCCCGCCAACGGGTAGGTTCGCCCCGTGCCCACCTTGCTGATCGTGCATCACACCCCCTCGCCCAACTGCCAGGCGATGTTCGAGGCCGTCGTCTCCGGAGCGACGACTCCGGAGATCGAGGACGTGCGCGTCGTACGGCGGGCCGCCCTGTCCGCGACCGTGCCGGACGTGCTGGCCGCCGACGGATATCTGCTGGGCACACCCGCGAACCTCGGCTACATGTCCGGTGCCCTCAAGCATTTCTTCGACCAGGTCTACTACCCGTGCCTGGACGAGACGCGCGGCCGACCCTTCGGGTACTACGTGCACGGCGGGAGTGACGTGACGGGAGCCGTGCGCGGCATCGAGTCGATCACGAACGGGCTGGGCTGGCGGCGCGTGGCGGATCCGGTGACGCTGACCGGCGAGCCGGACAGGGCCGGTGCCGAGGCCTGCTGGGAACTCGGGGCGACGGCCGCCGCCGGTCTCACCGTCTGAGCGGGCGGCCCGGGAGAAGTGCCGCCACCCGTTCGGACGCCGAAGAATGTCGCGACCCCCGGAGCACCCTCAGCGTGGAGGGACATGCCTCTCCGAGTGACAGGAGTTCTTCATGAGCAAGCGTCTGACGGCCGTGATGGGTCTGGCGGGTGCGGCGTTGCTGCTGTGTGCCGGTACGGCGAGCGCCGACCCCGGCCCCAACCCCGTCGGTGTCGCCGTCGGCAGCCCGGGTGTGCTTTCCGGAAACGTCGTCCAGATCCCGGTCGACCTGGACCTCAACGTGTGCGGCAACACGATCGACGTCCTCGGTCTGCTGAACCCCGCGACGGGCAACAGCTGCGAGAGCTGAGCGGCCGTACCGTGAACGAGCCGTGGGCCCGGTGCCCGCGGCTCGTTCCGTGTGTCAGGGGACGTCGGTCAGGCGGTGCAGCGGCGTGCCGTGGGCCCAGCGCCGTAATCGTGTGCCGTCGATGAGCTGGACGCCGCCCTGTCTGCGGGCCCACTGGACATCCCGTCGGCTGAAGGTGCCCCGGTGCACCACGAGACGGAGATGCGGCCCGGAGCCGGCCGAGCGTGCGGTGCGTGTCGGGGCCTCTTCGTCGGGCAACGGTTCGGCGACCGGCCGGAAGGCCACGTCCAGACGGTGACCGAGCCGGTTGCGTGCCCTGACCCTGGGCTGGCCCAGCGAGTCGGGCCGGGCGAGGGCCCGCCAGCCGTCCCGGCGCAGCATCCGGGACACGGCCAGGGCGAGGCCCTCCACGTCCAGGTCGGCGATCTCCTCGGGCGTGTAGTAGCCCAGGCGGCGACGGGCCAGCGGACGATGGTGCCGGACCACGGCCGCGGCGACCAGGGCGAGCAGCGCCAGCCCGCCGGCGAGCGCGCCGGTGCCGAGGACGCGGTAGGTCACGGCGAGACCGGCCACGATCCCGCACACCACGAGGGCCACGACCAGGAGAGCGGGCAACACCTCGTGCAGGGCGGGGCCGTAGCGTCCCTGGGCGCGCAGCGCGCGGATCATCTCCCGCTTCCGGGAGCGCGGCGACTCGTGCTGCTGGTGCCCGTGCTCCCTCTGCGTCACCAGGGTCAACTCCCCCCACCCCCGCGCGCGTTGGCGCCTGCGATACGGATACCCGCCGGGGGCGGTCCATGTGCGCGGGGAAGGGAACCGGCCACCAAACCGGCCGAACTGTTTCGGCGGGCGCCACGCCGCTTTCGGGCAGCGAACTCATACCCGCCGACCTCTGGCCCCCGGGACTTACCGACCGGTATACAAGGCCAGTTGAACAAGAGACGATCGCTTCGGGCCGGTCCCGTCGCGCCGTCTCGTACCTGGGGGAGGAACTTCATGAACCGTGAGACGCACCCGGCCACGACGGCCCACCACCGCGGCAGGGCCGTGGCGGTCGCCGCGGCGGTCAGCGGCTGTGCCCTCGTCGTCGCGTCCGCGACACCCGCGGCGGCGCACGGCGGCTCGGGTCACGGCCACGACCGCACCACGCAGTATGTGGCGCTCGGGGACTCCTACACCTCGGGCCCCTACATTCCGACCCAGGTGGACGCCAACTGCGCCCGCTCGGACCAGAATTACCCCTCGGTGGTGACGGCGGACCAAAAAGGGACGGTCCTCAAGGACGTGAGCTGCGGTGGCGCCACGACCGCGGAGATGTGGAAGGCGCAGGGCACCAATCCGCCCCAACTCGACGCCGTGCAGCGGGACACGGACCTGGTGACCGTCCAGATCGGCGGCAACGACATCGGGTTCAGCACCATCATCGGCACCTGCGCCAAGCTCAGCGCCACGGACCTGACGGGCAACCCGTGCCAGCGCTACTACACCTCCTCCGGGGCCGACCAGTTGGCACTCAGCATCCTCAACACCGCGCCCAAGGTGGCCAAGGTGCTGCGCGCGGTCCACAAGAAGGCACCGCACGCGCGCGTGCTCGTCGTCGGCTACCCGGACCTGCTGCCCGACGACGGCAGCGGCTGCTACCCCTCGGTGCCCTTCGCCGCCAAGGACTTCCCGTATCTGCGAGACATCGGCAAGCGCCTCAACCTGATGCTCCGTCTGGTGGCCGCGCTCAACGGCGCGGAGTACGTCGACACCTACGGTCCGACCGTCGGCCACGACATGTGCAAGGCGCCCGCCGACCGCTGGATAGAGCCGCTGCAGCCCGCCTCCCCGGCGGCTCCGGCGCACCCCAACGCGAAGGGCGAGGCGGCCATGGCGGGCGCCGTGCTCAACCAATTGGACAAGCGCCACCGGTACTGACGGACAGCGGCGGCGAAGTTATCCACAGGCGGAGGTGGTGTACTCGCGAAAGTCGGCCCTGACGAGGAAAGATGGGGCCGTACGCGAAGTCGGTCGATACGGAGGAGCGGGCACATGCCACACGAGCGAGCGGGCGAACAGGCCCGCGCAGAGGATCTCGTAGACGTAGCCCGACTGGTCACCGCCTACTACGCGCTGCACCCGGACCCCGCCGAGCCGGGGCAGCGCGTGGCGTTCGGCACCTCGGGGCACCGCGGGTCGTCGCTGGCGACGGCGTTCAACGAGGACCACATCGCCGCCACCAGCCAGGCCATCTGCGAGTACCGGGCCGACCAGGGCACCGACGGCCCGCTCTTCCTCGGCGCCGACACCCACGCGCTGTCCGAGCCCGCGAAGGTCACCGCGCTGGAGGTGTTCGCCGCCAACGGGGTCACGGTCCTCATCGACAGCGCGGACGGCTACACGCCCACCCCGGCGGTGTCCCACGCCATCCTCACCCACAACCGCGGCCGGACCTCGGGCCTCGCCGACGGCGTCGTGGTGACCCCCTCGCACAACCCGCCGGCCGACGGCGGCTTCAAGTACAACCCGCCCAACGGCGGCCCGGCCGGCTCCGAGATCACCTCCTGGATCCAGGACCGCGCCAACGAGATCATCGCGAGCGGCATGAAGGACGTCCGCCGGATCCCCTACACCCGCGCGCTCGCCGCCCCCGGCACCGGGCGCTACGACTTCCTCGGCACGTACGTCGCCGACCTGCCGAGCGTCCTCGACCTGGACGCGATCCGGACGGCCGGTGTGCGGATCGGCGCCGACCCGCTGGGCGGGGCATCCGTCGCCTACTGGGGCCGTATCGCCGAGGAGCACCGGCTCGACCTCACCGTGGTCAATCCGCTCACGGACCCGACCTGGCGGTTCATGACGCTGGACTGGGACGGCAAGATCCGCATGGACTGCTCCTCGCCGTACGCGATGGCCTCGCTGATCGCACAGCGCGACCGGTTCGACATCGCCACGGGCAACGACGCCGACTCCGACCGGCACGGCATCGTCACCCCGGACGCCGGCCTGATGAACCCCAACCACTATCTGGCCGTGGCCATCTCCTACCTCTACGCCCACCGCGAGCGGTGGCCCGCCGACGCCGGCGTCGGCAAGACACTGGTGTCCTCGTCGATGATCGACCGGGTCGCCGCCGACCTGGGGCGCCGGCTCGTCGAGGTGCCCGTCGGCTTCAAGTGGTTCGTGGACGGCCTGGTCGACGGCTCGCTCGGCTTCGGCGGCGAGGAGTCGGCCGGCGCGTCCTTCCTGCGCCGGGACGGCTCCGTGTGGACCACCGACAAGGACGGGATCATCCTGGCGCTGCTCGCGAGCGAGATCACGGCGGTCACCGGGAAGACGCCCTCGCAGCACTACGCCGCCCTCACCGACCGCTTCGGCACGCCGGCCTACGCCCGGATCGACGCCCCCGCGAACCGCGAGGAGAAGGCGCTGCTCGCCAAGCTCTCGCCCGCGCAGATCACCGCCGACACCCTGGCCGGTGAGCCCGTCACCGGCGTACTCACCGAGGCGCCCGGCAACGGCGCGGCCCTCGGCGGCATCAAGGTGACCACCGCGAGTGCCTGGTTCGCGGCGCGGCCCTCCGGCACCGAGGATGTCTACAAGATCTACGCCGAGTCGTTCCTCGGCCCGGACCACCTCGGCCAGGTGCAGGAGGAGGCGAAGGCCGTGGTCGGGGCGGCGCTGGGCGGCTGATCCGCACCTCCTCGCCGTAGGAATGAATGGTGTGGCAGGCGGTGTTGGGCGACACGTGAGTCACGACGCCAGGCGAAAGTGAACCCCGAATGTCCTTGGAAGCCACCGACTACATGGGGCAGACCTCGTGCGGCGACGAGACGCGTTCCCCGCTCCGTGACTTTCTGCGGACCGAGACCGGCAGCGCCGCCGTCCTGGTGGTAGGGGCGCTCGTCGCGCTCGTCTGGGCCAATGTCGCGCCGTCGGCGTACGAGTCGTTCTGGCAGATCCGCCTCTCCGTCCGGCTCGGCTCGCACGGGGTCTCCCTCGATCTGCGCGAGTGGGTCAACAGCGGGCTGATGACGCTGTTCTTCCTCGTCGTCGGCCTGGAGGCGCGCCGCGAGTTCGACATGGGCGAGCTGCGCGACCGCAGACGGCTGGCGCTGCCGATCGTCGCGGGCGCCAGCGGCATGCTCGTGCCGATCGGCATCTATCTGGCGATCAACGGCGGGCACGGGACGGCGCACGGCTGGGGCGCGGTGATGTCCACCGACACGGCGTTCGCGCTGGGCATGCTGGCCGTCGTGGGCCGCCATATGCCGCCCGGGCTGCGGGTGTTCCTCCTCACGATCACCGTCGTCGACGACTTCCTGGCGCTCGTGGTGATCGCCGTCTTCTACAGCGACCATCTCGCCGTACCGGCGCTCCTGGTCGCCGTGGGCACGTTCGCCGTCATCGTGCTGCTGATGCGGTACAGGGTGCGCCGGGGGCCCGTGTACGCGCTGCTCGGCGCGGTGGCCTGGGTCGCCCTGCTGGAATCGGGCGTGGACCCTGTCGTCATCGGACTCGCCATGGGGATGATCACCTACGCCTATCCGGCGGGACGCGACGACCTCGAACGCGCGACCGGCCTGTTCCGGCTGTTCCGCGAGCAGCCCACACCCGAGCTGGAACGCGACGTCCGCGCCGGCATCGCCGCGTCGATCTCCCCGAACGACCGCTTGCAGCGCATGTACCACCCGTGGGCGAGCTACGTCGTGGTCCCGCTGTTCGCGCTGGCCAACGCCGGGCTCCAGATCAGCGGGGAGCAACTGACCAGGGCGTTCACCTCACCCGTCGGGCTGGGCATCCTCATCGGGTACGTCGTCGGCAAGCCGCTCGGCATCGTCTCCTCGACGGTGCTGACCAGCGTCCTGTCCCGGGGCCGGATCCGGCCGCCGGTCGGCTGGGGGGCCGTGACCGCCGGTGGCACCCTGGCCGGCGTCGGCTTCACGGTCTCCCTGCTGATCGCGACCCTCGCCTTCGACGGCACCACCCTGGAGGACGCGAAGACGGGCATCCTCAGTGCCGTCATCGCCTCGTTCCTGGTCGGCCGCCTGGTCACCGGCGCGATCGGACTGCTGCCGCCGCAGGTCCGGCCCAGGGTGCTGTTCGGCAAGGTGGAGACCATCGTCGACCTGTCGGTCCCCGTCGACCCCGACCGCGACCATCTGCGCGGACCGCGGCAGGCCCCGGTGACCGTCGTGGAGTACGGCGACTACGAGTGCCCCTTCTGCGGGCAGGCCGAGCCGGTCGTCCGCGAGCTGCTCGGGTCCTTCGGGGACGAGGTGCGCTATGTGTGGCGGCACCTCCCGCTCACCGATGTGCACGTCCACGCCCAGCTCGCCGCGGAGGCCGCGGAGGCCGCCGCGCTGCAGGGTGGCTACTGGGCGATGCACGACCTGCTCCTGAGCCACCAGGGCGCCCTGCGCCTGAGCGACCTGCGGGGCTATGCCGAACAGATCGGCCTCGACACCGCCCGCTTCGAGCGGGACATGCGGGCCCACGCCGGGGCGAGCCATGTCGCCGAGGACGTCGAGTCCGCCGACCTCAGCGGCGTCGCGGGCACCCCGACCTTCTTCGTCAACGGCCGCCGCCACTACGGCGCGTACGACATCGACGGACTGTCCCAGGCCGTACGGGCGGCCCGTGAGCGGGCGGCGGTGGCGGCCGTCTAGAGGCGGGAATGCGCCGAGGGGTGCCGGTGTTGGAACGCATGTAGCTGACATGCTCGGGACAACCTCCCGGGATGTGGGCGGAAGGAGGTCCTCATGGCACGCACCACGACCCGTCCCGTCGTCACCTTGACGTCGACGGCCGGGACCGGCGTCACCTATGTGACGCGCAAGAACCGTCTCAACGACCCCGACCGGCTGGTCCTGCGCAAGTACGACCCGGTGGCCGGAGCGCACGTCGAATTCCGCGAGACACGTTGAACCCAGCACAGCGGCCGCCCCTCAGCGGACGGCCTGAGGAAGGAAGCACCATGAGGTCTGGTATCCACCCCGTCTCCCGTCCGGTCGTCTTCCGCGACCGCGCGGCGGACACCGCGTTCCTCACCACCTCGACCGCGCAGTCGGCGCGCACGATCGAGTGGGCGGACGGCAACACCTACCCGCTGATCGACGTCGAGATCTCGTCGGCCAGCCACCCCTTCTACACCGGCAACACGCGGGTCGTGGACACCGCCGGCCGCGTGGAGCGCTTCGAGCGCCGCTACGGGAGGACGTCATGAAGGTCCGCAATTCCCTGCGCTCGCTCAAGGCCAAGCCCGGAGCGCAGGTGGTACGCCGCCGAGGCGTCACGTTCGTGATCAACAAGAAGGACCCGCGCTTCAAGGCCCGCCAGGGCTGACGCGGCGCGTACGACAGGTCGGCCCGGCCCCGCTTCCCGCGGTGGCCGGGCCTTTCGTCGTTCCGGCTGCACGCTCCGGAGGGGGAAAAATCGGTTCTTTATGCTTATAGCGGTACCAACCTCTTGGAGTGGTGGATGTTCCGGAAGCGCCCCACGGACGACGGCGACGAGCTGCTGGCCCGGCTCGGGACGCTGACCGCCCAGGCACGCGAGCGCGCGGAGCTGCAGCGCTCCCTGCTCCAGTTGGCCGTCGCCCTCCAGCGCGGCATGCTGCCCGGCGACATGCCCGTCACCCCCCGGTTCCACCTCGCGGTCCAGTACTCGCCCGCCAACCACGGCCTCAACGTGGGCGGCGACTGGTACGACGCGTTCACGATGCCCGACGGCCGCATCGGCCTGTCCATCGGCGACGTCCAGGGACACAACATCGAGGCCGCCGCCTTCATGGGCCAGGTCCGGGTCGGCCTGCGCGCACTCGCCTCCGTCACCAGCGAACCCGGCGAACTCCTCGGCCTCACCAACGACCTGCTCCTGTCCCTGGGCACCGAACTCTTCGCCACCTGCACCTTCGCCCGGCTCGACCCGGTCACCGGAGTCCTGGAGAGCGCACGGGCCGGACACATACCCTCCATCTGGGCCACGGCGGACGGCCGCTGCGGCATCACCGACGACGAGGGCGGACCACCCCTCGGCATCGTCGCCGGCCAGCGGTACCCGGTGACCGAGCACCGGCTCACCACGGGCGGAGTCTTCGTCCTGGTGACCGACGGCGTGGTCGAGGGCCCCTCAATGAGCGTCGACGAAGGCCTCGACCAGGTGATGCGCCTCGCGGGAGTCGCCGCCGTGGCGGGCATGGAGGCGGGCTCGCTCGCCGCCGCCGTGATCAAGGGAGCCGAACGGGTGGGCCACGAGGACGACGCGGCCGTCCTGGTCGTGGGCCACGACGCGCCGGCCACCGGGCCATAGGGCAGGTCCGAGAAGTCCCACGACGGGATTTCATGGACGCGACCCGGGCCGTTCCCGCTCCGCCCCTCGCCTCGCCGACCCGGTCGGGTCGGTGTCTGATGGCACCCGTGGTGGGTTTCGAGGATCTACGGCGACCGGCCGGGTACGCCCTCCTGACGCTGGCCGTCGCCGGTGGCTACTTCGCGGCGGGACGGCTGGGCCTGATACGGCAGTTGGTCGTCGAGGGCGCCGTGTTCACACCCATCTGGCCGCCCACCGGCGTCGCGGTGGCCTGTCTGCTGCTCTTCGGGCTGCGGGTCCTGCCCGGTATCGCCCTCGGCGTACTCCTCGTGGTCATGTCCCTCACCTCGCTCCGGCCGACCGTGCTCGTCGTCCTGGCGGGCAACACCGCGGCCCCCGCCTGCGCCTACCTCATGCTGCGCCGGGTGGGCTTCCGCACCGACCTCGGCCGGCTGCGGGACGGCCTCGCGCTGGTGTTCCTGGGCGCGCTGTCCGCCATGCTGATCAGCGCCTCCTGCGGGGTCGGACTGCTCGTCGTCACCGACAAGCTGGAGGAACACTCCTTCTGGCCGGTCTGGCTCGGCTGGTGGGTCGGCGACGCGATGGGCGTCCTGATCGTCACCCCGCTCCTGCTGATGCTGAGCACCGTGCGCCTGCCACTGGACCTGCACCGCTGGAAGGAGGCCCTGCTGCTCGCGGCGACCGCCGCCGTGATCGTCCCCCTGGTCAGTCACAGCCACGTGAGTCTGCTGTTCCTGGTCTATCCGTTGCTGATCTGGGCGGCACTGCGGTTCCGCTTCGCGGGCAGCATGCTGTGCGCCCTGTTCGCCTCCGTCATGGCCACCATCGCCGCGACCCAGGAGTCGGGCCCCTTCGACCGGCTCACCCATGTCGAGGTGATGATGAAGCTCCAGGCCTTCAACGGCACGATGGCCCTCACCGCCCTGCTGCTGTCCTCCGTCATCACCGAACAGCGCAACACCAGACTCTCGGTGGAACAGGCCTGCCAGGAACTGGCCGAGGTCCTCGAACACCTCACCGCGGGCGACCCCCGCCAGGGCGGCCGCCCGTGACCGTCCCGCGCCGTCACAGGAGGCCCGCGTCACCCCTCCGGCGCAGCACCAGCAGCGCGGTGTCGTCCCGGGGCGTGCCCGCCGTGTGGCGGCGCAGGTCGCCGTAGAGGGTGGCCGGCACCTCCTTCGGGAGGACCTTGCCCCAGGCCGCGGCACGCTCCTCCAGGGGGTAGAACGCGCCGGACGGATCACGCGCCTCGGTGACGCCGTCCGTGCAGAGCAGCAGGGTGCCTTCCGGCGGGAACACGAACCATTCGACGGTACGAGGCTCAGGGGCCAGCGCGTCGAGGCCCAGCGGAACGCAGGGCTCCTGCCGGAGCACCGGCTCGGCCCGCTCCTCGTGGAGCAGCAGCGGCGCCACATGACCGCAGTTGATCGCCTGGACCTCCCGCTCACCGTCCACCCCGAGGACGATCGCCGTCACGAACCGTTCCCGCTCACCGGTCTGCGCCGCGAAGGAGTTGTGCCGCAGCACCGCCTCCTCCAGGGCGTCGACCACGGCCGTGAGCGTGGGTTCGGCTACGGCCGCCTCGCGGAAGGCGCTCAGTACGGCGAAGGCCGCGCTGATCGCCTGGAGGCCCTTGCCCTGGACGTCGGCGATGAAGACGCGGGTGCCGTACGGGGAGGCGACCACCTCGTAGACGTCGCCGCCGACCCGGCTGTCCTCCTCCACCGGCCGGTACAGGCCGTGGACCAGCAGTTGGTCGGTCATCAGCGGAAACGGGCGCAGGATCTGCCGTTGCAGTGCCGCCGCCGCGGACCGCAGCCGGGCGATCTCGCCCTCCCAGCGGATCCGCTGCGCCGCCCGGGCCACGCTGAGGCCGTTGAACACCAGAGTGAAGGCGATGACCGCCGCGTCCGCTCCCGCCCTGCCCAGCGGGCTGTCGATGAGGGAACCGACGATGACCAACGTCACCCACACCGAGGCGACGGTGGTCTGTCGCACCGTCCCGCGCCCGGCGATCAGCGCCGGCAGCACCACCAGAAACGGTGCCGGGCGGGTGTCCCGGCCCAGGACGATGCCCGTCAACGCCACCAGTGCCGTGACGCTGACGAGCCAGAACACCACCACGGCCCACGAGAGCGGAGGCGTGGTCCGGTGCCCGGGGTCGACCACGGTGGACCCGGCCGGATCTCCAGATGTACGCACCGGCCCTCCCGCTGCCTTCACTCGTCGGACAACCGTCGGGATCGCTTCCCACTCTTCAATATCGGCCCCATGCGTACCGTCCGCGAGCCGCGCCAACAGCTCCGGACCGACCAGGGACGCGTCCGACCCGGTCGGGGGGCTGGATTCCGGATCGTATGTTCCACCGATGGTGGGGGAGTGAGGGGACAGTGCTCATCTGGCGCACGTTGCGGGGGGAATGGCAGGGCATCGTCGTCGATCCCGTACGGCAGTTGCTGCGGCGTGGACTGCCGGGCGTGTCCCTGGCGTTCGTCGCCGCCTTCGGCGTCATCTTCTTCCACGCGCTGGCACAGCGGCCGGGCGGGGAGACGGTGGTGCGGCATCTCGGCGGCGTCCAGGGCGACCTGCCGCTGTGGCTCGCCCTGCTGCGTACCCCCATATCGCTGTACGTGCCCGCCCTCGACCTGCCCGTGTGGGCCGGCATCACCCAACTGTTCCTCGCGTTCGCGCTGGCCGAGCTGGCACTCGGCCGGGCCCGGACGCTGGTCGTCGCCTACGCGACCACGCTGGCAGGCACCCTCACCGTGCGCCTGATGCTCCTGATCGGGCCCGGCTGCGGAGGCATCGGGCTGCGACCCGAAGTCGGGCACGTCCTCGACACCGGGCCGTCCGCCGCGGTCGTAGGCCTCTTCACCTACCTCGCCGTGGTTCGCCGCGCACCCGTCGTGTTCGTCCTCACCGGCGGATCGATGGTGTGGGAGTCGATCGTGAGACCCAATCTGGCGGGCCGCGAGCATCTGGTCGCGGTGGGCACCGCCCTCGTCATGGGCCTGTTCCACGAACTGCGCCAACGGCGGCCGACCGTCACGGCACTGCTCCCGGACTTCGCGACGGACCGGCCGGTCAGGGCCGAGAGAGGCTGCCCATCTCCGCGGTGAACCCCACCGGCTCGCTGTCGAACCCGCGCACCATCGAGCGGAACTCCCACGCCCCGGAGGCGTCCTTGGTGAACTCGCCGACCGTCGCGGCGGTGGACCCGGCCACCCCCGCGAAGTCGTCCGACAACAACTCCTTGTACCCCTCCATGACCAGCACCCTGGCGTGCGACAGGTCACCGAAGGTCCTGTTCCCGCCGTTCTGATGGATCGCCACCCCTACGACCACCCGCGCGAAGGAGGACGCGAGGCGGTCGAGTTCCAGCACCATCACCTCGATGTACCCGTACCCCTGACCGGTCTCGCTGTGCCGGCTCATGTTGATGGTGCCGTCCGGCGAGCGGCTCTCGGTGTGGACGACGTACACCGGAGGTCCGTACGGGGCGTCGGCGGAGTAGGTCGCCGCGACGATGTCCAGATGGCGCGGTGGCTGACCGAAGGGACTCGGATCCCAGCGGAGCCGTACCTCGACCTTGCCCTCGACCTTGCTGATATTGCTCACTGGATGTCGCTCTCCCCGTATCAGGCCATCACGGGACGATCCCCCGCATGGTCAAGTATGGCTCTTCGGTGGCTTGTTGATGCCGTCCGAACTTGTCTGACCTGCCTGGGGTCGGGAGTCCTGGATCACATTCACCAGCCCGGCGACGAGGTTCGCCCGCTCGGCCATCGACGCGACGAGCAGATACTCGTGGTCGGCGTGGGCCCCGCCCCCGACCGCTCCCAGCCCGTCGAGCGTCGGCACCCCCAGCGCTGCCGTGAAGTTCCCGTCGCTGCCACCGCCGACCGCCCTGCCTTCGAGACCGGGCAGCAACCGCCGTGCCACCGCGAACAGTTCGGCCGCCGCCGACTCGGGCATAGGAGGCCGGCCGACCCCTCCCCGTACGGTGATCACCGCCTCGTCCAGACGCGGGGACAGAGCGGCGAACGCGGACTCGATCCGCTCCTTCTCACCGGCCGACTCGACCCGGACGTCCACGAGGACGGTCGCCTCGGCCGGTACGACGTTGTCCAGCGTTCCCGCCGACGCGACGGTCGGGGTGACCGTGGTGCCGATCTCGGGCCGCGCCAACGCTGCGACGGCCAGCACCTGGTGGGCCGCCTCGACCAACGCGTTGACCCCGGCGGCGGGTTCGAGTCCCGCGTGCGAGGCCCGGCCCGCGACGGACACCTCGAACGTGCCGCAACCCTTGCGGCCGGTCTTCACGGCCCCGCCGTCGGCGGCGCCCTCGACCACGAGAACGGCACCGCAGGCGAGGGCGCGTTCCTCGATCAGCGCCCGGGAGAAGTGGGAGCCGACCTCTTCGTCGGCGGTCACCAGGATCTCCACGCCCGACCGGTCGTCGAGCGTGGCCAGCCCGTGGATCGCCTGCACCAGACCGCCGAGCATGTCGAAGACACCGGGTCCGTACGCCCGGCCGTCCTCGACCCGGAAGGGGCGCAGTTCCAGGGTGCCGAGCGGGAACACCGTGTCGTGGTGACCCAGGATCAGCACGCGCGGTGCGCCACCGCCCGACCAGTGGACGTGCGGCCCGCCCTCGCTGTCGACGACCACGGCCCGCCCACCGAGCCGCCCCTCGATGACCTCGGCAACGGTTCGGGCCGACTTCGTCAAGGCGTCCAACTGGCGTGACGGGGACTCGACTTGGACGAGGGTCCTGAGGTCGTCGATCATCGCGTCGACGTTCACGTCGACGGCTTGGCGCATGCTGGTCATGGCGCAAGGCTACGTGGGCGTCGGTGCAGCCCGGGTCGGCGAAGGGCCGCCCCGACGGTGTGTGTCGAGGCGGCCCTACGGCGGTGACGGTGTGTCCCGGAGCCGGTCAGTCGGTGCCGGACTCCATCGCGGCGCGGTCCAGCAGAGCGTCGTCCTCGTCGACCTCGCCCCGGGAGGCGATGGCCTCGGCGCCGCCCTCGGGCATGGAGCCGATGAGGCCGGTCGCGGCGGCCTGCGCGGCGCCGATCGCGGCGTTTCCGGCGCCGATCAGACCGAGCCCGGCGTACTGCTCCAGCTTGGCGCGCGAGTCGGCGATGTCGAGGTTGCGCATGGTGAGCTGGCCGATCCGGTCCACCGGGCCGAAGGCCGAGTCCTCGGTGCGCTCCATGGACAGCTTGTCCGGGTGGTAGCTGAACGCGGGGCCCGTGGTGTCGAGCAGCGAGTAGTCCTCGCCGCGCCGCAGCCGCAGGGTGACCTCGCCGGTGATCGCCGAGCCGACCCAGCGCTGGAGGGACTCGCGGACCATCAGGGCCTGCGGGTCCAGCCAGCGGCCCTCGTACATCAGACGGCCCAGGCGCCGGCCCTCGTTGTGGTACTGGGCGAGGGTGTCCTCGTTGTGGATCGCGTTCACCAGGCGCTCGTAGGCGGCGTGCAGCAGGGCCATGCCGGGCGCCTCGTAGATGCCCCGGCTCTTGGCCTCGATGATCCGGTTCTCGATCTGGTCGGACATGCCCATGCCGTGGCGGCCGCCGATGGCGTTGGCCTCCATCACCAGGTCGACGGGGGAGGCGAACTCCTTGCCGTTGATCGTCACCGGGCGGCCCTGGTCGAAGCCGATCGTCACGTCCTCGGTGGCGATCTCGACCGACGGGTCCCAGAAGCGGACGCCCATGATCGGCTCCACGGTCTCCACGCCCGTGTCCAGGTGCTCCAGGGTCTTGGCCTCGTGGGTGGCGCCCCAGATGTTGGCGTCGGTGGAGTACGCCTTCTCCGTGCTGTCCCGGTAGGGCAGCTCGTGTGCGAGCAGCCACTCCGACATCTCCTTGCGGCCGCCCAGCTCGGTCACGAAGTCCGCGTCCAGCCAGGGCTTGTAGATCCGCAGGTGCGGGTTGGCGAGCAGGCCGTAGCGGTAGAACCGCTCGATGTCGTTGCCCTTGAAGGTCGAGCCGTCGCCCCAGATCTGGACGTCGTCCTCGAGCATCGCCCGGACCAGCAGGGTGCCGGTGACGGCACGGCCCAGCGGGGTGGTGTTGAAATAGGCGCGCCCGCCGGAGCGGATGTGGAACGCCCCGCAGGTCAGCGCGGCCAGGCCCTCCTCGACCAGCGCCGCACGGCAGTCGACCAGACGCGCGATCTCGGCGCCGTAGGCCTGCGCGCGGCCGGGCACCGAGGCGATGTCGGGCTCGTCGTACTGGCCGATGTCGGCGGTGTAGGTGCAGGGGACGGCACCCTTGTCGCGCATCCAGGCGACCGCGACCGAGGTGTCGAGTCCGCCCGAGAAGGCGATGCCGACGCGCTCGCCGGTGGGAAGAGAGGTGAGGACCTTAGACATAGGAAGATTATGCACGCTCGCGCATGGTCATGCAAAGTCCCCTTCCGGAATCGGTTCCGCCGGGTGCCTGCGGAAGAGCGGAACACCCGGGCGGAACCGGTCGCGTCGGTCGGGTCAGCAGCCGGCCTTGTAGAAGTACTTGCTGATCTCGGGCTGACCCATGTTCGCCTTGGTGATGGCCACCATGTTGGTCCCGATCGACTTCTGGACGTTCTTGCCCTCGAAGGCCGCGGCCAACTGGTCGACGGCCTCCTTGCCGATCGCCGCCGGGTCCTGCGCGACCAGGACCTGGAGGGTGCCCGCCTTGAGGGAGGCGACCTCGTCCGGTTCGGCGTCGAACGCGGCCACCTTCACCGCGCCCTGCTTGCCGGCCTGCTTGAGACCGGTGGCGATGCCCGTACCGGTGTTGGTGTTGCCCGCGAAGACACCGCCCAGGTCGGGATGGGCTGCCAGCGTCGACTGGATCTGCGAGGCAGCCGTGGCCGGCAGGTCGTTGTCGTACAGGGTCGGCAGCAGCTTGATGTTGGGGTACTTCCCCATCTCCTCGGTGAAGCCCTTGATGCGGGCGTCCGTGGTGGAGACTCCGGGCTTGACGCTGATGACGATCGCCGAGCCCTTCTCGTTCATCAGCTTGGCGAGCGCGTCGGCCGCCACCCGGCCGCCCTTCTCGTTGTCGGACGAGATGCGGGTGATGCCGATCGAGGAGTCGGAGACCGTGGTGTCCACCAGTGCCACCTTGGTCCCGGCCGACTGGATCTGCTTGAGCGAGGGGGTGAGCGCGCTGGTGTCGACCGGCGAGATCAGCAGCCCGTCCGGCCGGGACGCGGCCACCGAGTCGAGCAGGGGCCGCTGCACCGACACGTCCCACTGCGCGGAACCGTCCGCGGAGAAGTCCATGCCCTTGGCCTTGGCCTCGGTCTGCGCCGCGCAGGTCATGGTGATGTAGAAGGGGTCGCTCTTCACGCCGGTGATCAGCCGGACCTTCTTGCCCGAGGCGCCGCCCTTCGACCCCGAACCGCCGCTGTCGCTCGACGAACTGCAGGCGGCGGCGCCGGTGAGGGCCAGCACGGTGCCCGCGGCGACCAGTATTTTGCGGGAGACGCGGAAGCTCGACATAAGGGTGTCCTCCTGGGTCGTGCGGGGGTCGGTGCGGGGTTCTCTGCGGGACTCGCTGCGGGGGTCAGGCACGCTCTCGGGTCTTTCTGCGCATCTGGTCGATGTAGACGGCCACGACCAGGACGACGCCCACGGCGACGTCCTGCCAGTACTGCTGAACGCCGATGACGATCAGCCCGGTGGTGAGCACGGCGGGGATGAACACACCGATCACGGTGCCGAGCACGGAACCCCGCCCGCCGAACAGGCTGGTGCCGCCAAGGACCACCGCGGTGATCACCTTCAGGTTGTCGGTGGAGTGGCCGGCGATGGACGTCGTGCCGTACGAGGCCAGCCACATCACCGCGCCCAGCCCGGCGAGAAGGCCCATCAGGCCGTACACCAGGATGAGATGGCGTCCCACCGGGATGCCCGCACGCCGTACGGCGGTCGGGTTGGAGCCGATCGCCAGGGTGTGGCTGCCGAAGCGCGTGGCGCCCAGCACCGCGCCGAACAGGGCGGTGACCACCGCCGCGAGGATCACCATCCACGGGATGCCGAGCAACTTGCCGAAGCCCAGGCTGTTCTGGAGGTGGGTGGCCGCGGCGCCGGCCGGGTCCTGGCCGCCGGTGGCGAGTTCGGCGATACCCAGCGCCGCGCCCAGACCGCCCAGGGTCACGATCAGCGGCGGCACCTTGCCGGTCGCCACCACCGCGCCCTGCAACGCGCCCCAACCCGCGCCCACGGCAAGGGCGATGAGGACACACACGGTGACCGTGCCCCAGCCGGCGGTGGGTCCGCCGTGGTGGAGGTTGTACTCGCCCGCCGCGACCGCGGCCAGGACCAGCACCGAGCCGATCGACAGATCGATGCCCGCGGTGATGATCACGAACGTCATGCCGACGCCGAGCACCAGATAGATGGCCGCGTTCACGGCGATCTGTGTGATGTCGTACTGCGTGAAGAACTTGCCCGGCGCCGCGATCGTGAAGAACGCGACCAGCGCCACGAGGATCACGAACGTCCACAACTCGCTGATCCCGGCGGCCCGTCGGAGCCACGGGGGCATCGCGAGGCGTCCGCCGTCGGCCGGGGGCGGCGGCTCCTGTGCCGGGGCGGCCGGCTTGATGTCCTGGCTGTTGGCGCTCATCGCCCGTCCTCCGCTTCCGTCGCGCCGGCCGGGCCGTGGTTCCCGCCCGGCGCGGGCTCGTCCAGCGATCCGGTCATGGCCCCGACGAGTTCCTCGATCGTGGTGTCGGCCGCGGTGAACGAGGCGACCCGGCGCCCCAGCCGCAGCACTTCGACCCGGTCCGCGACCGACAGCACCTCGGGCATGTTGTGGCTGATGAGCACGACGCAGATGCCCCGGTCGGCGACCCTGCGCACGGTCTCCAGGACCCGGGCGCGCTGGACGACGCCCAGGGCGGCCGTCGGCTCGTCCATGAAGATGACCTTGTTGGCGAAGGCGACCGCGCGGGCCACCGCCACGGACTGCCGCTGCCCTCCCGACAACGTTGTCACAGGAGCCGTCACATCTTTCAGCTCGACGCCCAGTTCACCGAAGGCCGCGACCGCCTCCCGGCGCATCGTGGGCCGGTCGAGCACGCCCAGGCGACCGAGGAAGCCGCCCCGGACGAGTTCCCTGCCGAGATAGAGATTGGCCGCCGCGTCCAGATCCGGCGCCAGCGAAAGATCCTGGTAGACGGTCTCGACGCCGTGCTGTTGCGCGTCCATCGGTCCGCTGAACCGGACCGGCACCCCGTCCAGGCGCACCTCGCCCTCGTCCGGGGTGAGCACGCCGGAAAGGACGTTCACCAACGTCGACTTGCCGGCACCGTTGTCACCGATCAGGGCGACGACCTCACCGGCGTACGCCGTGAAGTCGGCGCCCTGGAGCGCCTGGACATGGCCGAAACGCTTGACCACACCATGTGCCGCGAGAAGTGGTTCCCTTGCAGAGGCCATGCTGTGCTTTCTGGTTGGTATCGTTAACAGTTCGTCGATTCTGGGAGGCCCATGAGTGGGCGTCAAGGGTCGGGTACGAACGGAATCGGGCGGGAGTCATCGACCCGTCGGTCCGGGCGTGCCGGACGGGAGCTGGAGGACGCGGCGTGGCCAGTCGTCCCAGGATGAAGGACGTAGCCGCGGCAGCGGGCGTGAGCGTGATGACGGTGTCCCGGGTCGTCAACGGCGAGACGGGCGTGGCACCGCGAACAGCAGCCCGCGTGGAGGCCGCCGTCCGCCGGCTGGGCTATCAACGCGACGACGTGGCACGGCAGTTGCGCCGTACGGACCGGTTGAGCCAGACCATCGGACTGATGGTGGACAACGTTGCCGACCCCTTCATGGCGGCCGTCGCCTCCGCCACCGAGGACATCGCCCACCGGCTCGGCAACATGGTGCTCATCGGCTCCAGCCGCGCCGACCCGCACCGTGAACGCGAGGTCGTCGCGGCCTTCACCGCCCGCCGCGTCGACGGGCTGATCCTGACCCCGGTATCGGGCAACCACCGCTTTCTGCGCTCGGCGCAGGCACGGGGTACGAAGATCGTGTGTGTGGACCGGGCGGCGCCGGGCCTGGACGTGGACACCGTGGTGGTGGACAACTTCGGCGCGGTGGAGCGGGCCGTACGCCATCTGATCGCGCACGGACATCGGCGGATCGGCTACCTCGGCGACAAGCGGGAGATCTGGACCTGCGGCGAGCGCCACCGCGGCTATCTGGCGGCCCTGAACGCGGCGGGCATCGACGCCGATCCGGCGCTCGTCCGGCACGGGGTGGGCTCCGGCGCGGACGCCGCCCGGGCCGTCACCGCGATCCTCTCCGCACCCGAGCCGCCCACCGCCGTGGTCGCGGGCAACGAGGCCCTAGCGTTCGGTGTGCTGGCCGTGCTGCCCGCCACGATCGCGTTCATCGCCTTCGACGACTTCGCCCTGGCCGCGCGGTTGACCCCGCCGGTCACCGTCATCGCCCAGGATCCCGTGGCCCTCGCGACGAGCGCGGCGCATCTGCTGTTCGCCCGCATCCACGGGGACACATCACCGCCCCGCCGGGTCGTCATGCCGACCGAGCTGATCCCGCGCGGGTCGGGGGAGATCCCGGGACCCGGCACGCCGCCCGCCACTCCTCGGCGCTGACGACTCCCGGCCCCCGTCCCGCGTACGGCACCGGGGAGTTACGCGCGGGGCCGCTCGAAGGTGAGGAGCAGGCCCTCGACCGCGCCGGGACCGATGCGGCCCTTGACGTCGGCCGCGGTGATGGCCTTGAGGCCCCAGCCGTCCTCGGCGTGCTTGTTGAGGACCTTCTCCAGCTTGTCGCCGTCCAGGGCGTCGCCGATCAGCGACTCCCGGAAGCTGACGACCTTGTACTCGAACGTGTAGGGGTTGCTCATGGCTGCGATGTCCTCCTGTGCGTGGCACGGTCTGCGGTGGCCGGGGTCAGCCAATCACGGGGAGACGCTCGCGCGCAGGCCGGGGGTGGTTTGGCGGCCCCGGCCGCCAACTGGGCCCGGAACGCCGTGCGTTGCTCGCATCGGGCGTCGAAGGGGAGTGCCGGGGTATGCCATCACGGCACGATGCGGCCGTCGTGTCACGCCGGGCGCGGCGGGACGGAGCCGTAGCGTGCGCGATGGAGCAGGAGGACGCGGACCGATCCCGTGGGGGAGCGATGTGCTGGAGTGCGAAGGCCGACCTCGTCGCGGGTGCGGGCGTCCTCGCCGTCGGGGTGGCCTGTGTGGCCAGGACCCGCAGGCCGGCCGATCTCCCGCTGGCCGCGCTGCCGGTGCTCCTCGGCGTCCACCAGATCGTGGAGTCCCTGGTGTGGGCGGACGGCGGAGGCACCGGCGCCGCCACCCTCACCTGGGCGATCATCGCCCTGCCGTTGCTCGCGGTGTGGGTCCCGGCGGGCGTGTGGTGCGCCGTGCCACGGCGGGCACGGCCCCGGATCGGTGTACTGCTCGCGATCGGCGTGGCCACGGCCGCGGCACTCGCCCACGCCCTTGTCGCGCACCCGGTGACCTCCGAGATCCGCGGCCACACCGTCGGGTACGTCGTCGACCTCCCCCATGCCCAACTGGTCATCGCGGGCTACCTCGTCGCGACCGTGGGCGCACTGCTCGCGTCCGGCGACCGAGGGCTGGTACTGCTGGGCGTCCTGGTCGCCGTCGGCGCGATCGTCTGCTGGGCGCTGTGGGAGCTGGAGTTCGTCTCGACGTGGTGCGCGGTCGCCGCGGTGACCTCGGTGGTCCTGTTCTTCTGGGCGCGTGGGCGGGGGCGGGACCGGGGGAGTCGGCGGTATGCGGGTGTGTCGCGGGGTGGGGCCGCGGGCTGAGGCGGCCGTCGCGAGTGAAGCGCCGGGCTCCGCAGGCGAGGTAGGTAGGGGAACCCGCTGGGCGCAGATTCCATCCGGTCACGCTGCCCGCCGGTGCCGCAGGCCTCCTCCTTGGGGAAAACCAGGCTTGCTTGGGGAAGACCCGACCGCCCATTCCGGATGTGTTCATACATGTGCCGTTTCCGGTACACAAGACGAGACTCTGATGAGCCCGGCACGCGCAGCTCCGCGCCGAACACCCGGGAGACAACAGATGTCCAGACGTCACGTCAGATCCGCAGCCGTCCTCGCCGCCGCCGGAGTCCTGATCGGGGTGACCGCCGCCCAGCCCTCCGCGTTCGCGGCCTCCCCCCACCGGGCCGCCGCCAGGCATGTCCTGCTGGTCTCCGTCGACGGACTGCACCAGTCGGACCTGGCCTGGTACATCGCCACACACCCGAAGTCCGCGCTGGCCCGGCTGGTCGGCGGCGGCGTGGAGTACACCCACGCCAGCACCACCACGCCGTCCGACTCCTTCCCCGGCATGGTCGCCCAGGCGACCGGCGGCAGCCCCGGCACCACGGGCATCTACTACGACGACACCTACAACGCCGCGCTCCTCCCGGCGGGAACCACCAGTTGCAAGGGCGTCAAGCCCGGGGTCGAGGTGGACCTCACGGAGGACCTGGACAAGAACCAGGCCTCCATCGACGCCGGTCAGGGCCTCACGGGCCTCCCGGACAGCATCCTGTCGATGACCGGCCACCCGGCGAGCCTGATCAACGCGTCCAAGCTGCCGGTCGACCCGAAGACCTGCCGGCCGGTGTACCCGCACTCCTACCTCAAGGTGAACACGATCTTCGAGGTGGCCCGCCAGGCGGGTCTGCGCACCGCCTGGTCCGACAAGCACGCCGCCTACGAGATCCTCAACGGCCCCTCGGGCACCGGCGTCCAGGACCTGTTCACCCCGGAGATCAACAGCGACGCCCTCGGCTACGCCGCCGGCAACGACTGGACCACGGACAACAAGGCCACCGAGCAGTACGACGGCTACAAGGTGAAGGCCGTCCTCAACGAGATCGACGGCTACGACCACAGCCGCGCCCACAAGGTCGGCACCCCGGCGATCTTCGGCCTCAACTTCCAGTCGGTCTCCACCGCGCAGAAGCTGCCCACCTCGGACGGCCTCACCGGCGGCTACACCGCCAAGAACGTCCCGGGCCCGCTGCTGGTGAAGAACCTGGACTTCGTCAACACGGAGATCGGCGCCCTGACCGCCGAGATCGCCGAGCGGCACCTCTCCGGCAGCACCACCGTCATCCTCTCCGCCAAGCACGGCCAGTCGCCCACCGACCCCGCCGCGCTCACCCGCGTCGACGACGGCCCGCTGCTGGACGGCCTCAACGCCGCCTGGAAGAAGCTCCACCCCGGCTCGGCCGACCTGGTGACGCACGCGGTGGACGACGACGCCATGCTGCTGTGGCTCTCCGACCGCTCAGCGGCCGCCACCGCCTTCGCCAAGAAGTACCTGCTCGCGCAGAGCGGCACCGGCACCGACATCAACGCCGCGCCCAAGGCATACGCCCACGGCGGGCTCAGCAAGGTCTACGCCGGCAGGGCCGCGGCCGACTACTTCCACGTCAAGGCCGGCGACGCCCGGGTCCCGGACCTCCTCGGTGTCGCGCAGTACGGCGTCGTCTACACCGGCGGCACCAAGAAGATCGCCGAGCACGGCGGCGGCCACTCCGACGACCTCGCCGTTCCTCTCGTCGTGTCCGGTGCCTCCGTCCCGGACGGCGTGCGCGACTCCGCGGCCGTGCAGACCAAGCAGATCGCACCGACGATCCTGAGCCTGCTCGGCCTCGACCCCCGCGCCCTCCAGGCGGTGCGCGAGGAACACACCAACGTGCTGCCGGTCCGCTGAACCTGCTGACCCTGCCCACCGGGACATGCCCACGGCCGATCCGTCGCGGTTCGCCCGGGCGCGGCCCTCCGTCGTGCTCAGCCTTGTTGAGCAGGGCCTGCAGCGTGGTCACACAGCCGCCGGTCTGTCCCTCCAGCGGCGCCGCGCCGTGGACGTCCCGGCCTCTCCTGGAGAGCCGGAACACCGGACCCGGGCCGCTTGACGTGGACGACCTGGAGACGCTCTTGACCGAGGGCATTGGTCTTTCGGTTGCGTGTCGGGCAACTGCCTGCGGTGTGGTGCCGGCTTGATCAGGGGGTGCGCCGGTCAGGGCGAGGAATTCGCTGCGGGAGCGGCCGTCGGTGCGCAGCAGGCCGAGGAGGGTGGAGGTCATGGTGCTGGAGCCGGTGGCCTGGACACCGCGCAGGGTCATGCAACTGTGCTCGGCCTCGATGACCACGCCGACGCCCTTCGGCTCCAAGTGGGCCCCGGCTGCGCGCAGGTCTGAACGCCGTCGCCATCGGCTGCGGCTGGTCAAACGGGTACTCGGTCCGTTCGGGTCGTGGTGGCTCAAGCCGCGCCTCGAGGGGACCGTGCCCGTACGGCTCGGAGAGCAGATCACCCATGTGCGGCGGCAAGACACTGGCCTTATGGTCACCACCAGGGACCTCGAAGGGCAGACGCACACGGTCACGGCCGAGCATGTCCTGGCCGCCACCGGCTACCAAGTCCGCCTGGACGGACTGGACTTCCTGGCCCCCGAACTGCGTGCCGGGCTCGCCCGCACCGGAGGCTCCCCCATCTCGACGCGGGGCTCCAGTCCTCCGTGCCCGGCCTGTACTTCACCGGCATCCAAGCGGCGGCGACCTTCGGGCCGCTGCTCCGGTTCATCTGCGGGACGGCGTTCGCCGCACCCCGCCTCGCGGCAGCCGTCGCGGGCACCTGACGGGGCGATAGCAACGGGTGATGCCCGTACGCCGTGCAGGTCGTCCTCGGTGTCATGTGGGGCCGGCGGCGACGCTGCCGCCCGCCCAGGAGTTCGGCGCGCCGGCGCAGACCGACCGGGTGAGCTCGGTGTGCTGTCTCGTGGGGCTGATACTGCTAGGCGGAACTGGTGGTGCTGGTCGGCGGAGCCTGCTGATAGAGCGCCACCAACACACCGTGCACGGGCTGGTCCTCTGTACTTTCCTCGGCCCCGTCGACCAGCTCGGTGAGGGTCTCGCCGAGTTCTCTTGCCTTCGCGGGGCTGAGACGCAGGTGGCGCAGTGTCAGGTGGGTCTCGGCTGGAGAGCGGTCCAGCTCCTGGGCGACTGCGGCGAGCATCGCGGCGGTGCCCGCCGCTTCGGGCTCGGCGACGACCATTCGGCGGGCCGTGCGTTGGTAGTACTGCTCGGTGCCGCCGCGGACTTGGCGGGTCTCTGCGATGTGGACCAGTCCGGCCTCTCGGAGCACTTTCAGATGGTGGGCCACGTTGCCCTTCTTCGCGTCGAGTTGCGCCGCGAGCCGGCTGATGGTGGCGGGCCGCTGGCCCAGGGCGAAGAGCAACCGCTGACGCAACGGGTGGGCGAGGGCCGCGAACTGTTCAGGCGCGCCGAGCTCCAGGACGTCCTGAGGAGGCGGCAGGTGGGAAGGCTGATCGCGCATACCGAAAGTGTCTAAATTAATTGACGCTTTCGCAAGGGCAGTGCTCTACTCCCTGCCATGACGACTGTGACGAAGCATCGGCCTGCCGCTGTCATCGACGAGACAGTCCGGCTGCTGACCGAGCACTACGTTTTCCCCGAGATAGCCGAGCAGGTCGCCTGCCTGCTGCAACAACGTCTCGCCGAGAGCGCCTACGACGTAGACGACGCCGAGGAGTTCGCCCGCCTGGTCACCGCGGACCTGCAGTCCGTCAACGGTGACCGACACCTGAGACTGAAGCACCACGCCGACCCGGTGTCCCCGGAGCAGGGGGCGGCCACCCTGGACTCCATACGCCGGGACTTCGACACGTCTCTGGGCGGTGCGCCCCGGGTGCAGTTGCTCGACGGAGGCGTCGCCCTGGTGGAGCTGGCACCGATGCTGTTTCCGCTGGAGTGGGCCGCCGAACCGCTGAGCGCCGCGCTCACCCTGGCCTCCCGCGCCCAGGCGCTGATCGTGGACCTTCGCGCCAACCGGGGCGGCGACCCGGACGCGGTCGCCTTCGTCTGCAGCTACCTACTGGACGAGCGCACCCACCTCAACACCATGTACTGGCGCGACGGCGAGCGCAGCGAGCAGTCCTGGAGCCTGCCGCACGTTCCCGGAGCACGCTTCGGCGGCAGCAAGCCGTTGTATGTGCTGTCCAGTGCCAGCACCTTCTCTGCCGCTGAGGAGTTGGCGTACGACCTCCAGCAGCTAGGTCGCGCCGTTGTCGTCGGCGAGCGCACCCGCGGGGGCGCACATCCGTGCAAGGGCTGGACCGTGCACCCGCACCTGGAAGCCACCATCCCCGGTGGCCGCGCCATCAACCCGGTCTCCGGCACGAACTGGGAGGGCACCGGCGTGCAACCGGACATCCCATGCGCTGCCGCCGACTCCCTCGACCGAGCGCACGCGCTGGCCCTCGCCCGACTGGCAGGTTGACCCGGTCCAGCTCACCGACAGCACTGCATGAGTGTGTGGACGAGTTTCAGGAAACACCTCGGGCCTTGCGGTGGGCGCAACTCAGTCAATTCTCTGTGTGGGCTCGCCCGTTGCGACGGATCGTCGTTGCGGGGGACCGGTGTCCGAGGTGACAATGCGTGGAGGTGCCGGGTGGTCATCCCGGCGAAGTGTTGGAGGCGCTGCTTGTGAACACCGCATCGCGGTGCGCCTCGTCATGCGCGCCAGACGCTGACCACTTCGCTTCGCCCGCCGGCTGACCTGCTTCGTTCACGGTGGGCGCTCGCCGTGGCCGCGCCGCTGTTCGCGTTCGGAGTGCGCGGCCTGCCCGAGGCGCAGGCCCAACGACGGGCCGAGCGGACGTCGTTGCGGGCCTACCGTCGTGAACTCGCGGAAGGGTATCGCTTCGTGGCGGCCACGCCGCTGCTGCTGGGCCTGTGCCTGATGACGTTGGTCACCCGGGGGCTCGACCAGGGATGGAGCGCCGTGCTTCTGCCCGTGGATGCCCGTGAGGAGCTCGGTGGTGCCGTCGATCTCGGTCTGCTGAACGCGGCGTTCGGGGTCTGCGCACTCACAGGGGCGCTGGTCTACGGGGCGGTGGGCAGCCGCTTTCGGCGGTGGCCCGTGTTCACGATCGCCTTCCTCGTCGGGGGCCTGCCGCGCTTCGTGGTGGCCGCCTTCACCGACACCTTCACCCCGCTGGCCGTGATCATGGCGGTTGAGGGGCTCGCCTTCGGAGTGCTCAACCCCGTCATGGCCACCGTGACCTATGAGACGGTCCCGGAGGAACTGCGCAGCCGCGTGCTGAGCGCGACAACGGCCTCGGTCCAGCTCATCACTCCGCTGGGCGGACCGGTTGCGGGCTTCCTCGTGGATTCGGTCGGCCTGCCCTGTGCGCTGCTGGCGGTGGGCGGTGTGTATCTGCTCGCCACCTTGTGCCCGCTGGTCTTCCCGGCCTGGAGGCAGATGGACCGTATCGGCTCTCCCCACGACAGAGCGGACGGCTCGCTGCCGCAGGGTTCGGGGGCGAAACGGGTGTAGAGACACGGGCCGCCTGTGAAGGTTGACCGTTCTCACCGAAGCTTGAGCGGCGCTGAGTTCAGGGGTTGTCATCCCGTTGGGCTTGTTCGTTACGGCATCAAACGCCGACTCATACGCCGCCGGTACGTGCCGCCGGTGAGACTGCCGATGACAACCGGATGGAAGCGGGGGTGGCGGGGTGCGACTCGAAGGGTGGCACGGCTGGGTCGGTACGTTCACCGGGGTGGTGCTCCTCACGGTGGCCGCGTTGCCGTTGGCAGCGCTGGCGGCTTGGGCTGTGGCCCGCTGGCGGAGGCTCGCCGGTGTCAGGGCGGCGAGGGCGTGGCGCATGTCGCTCGCCGAGGTCGGCATGGTCTATGGGACGGTGCCGCCGGTCTGGTTGATCCTGCTGCCGGGCGATGAGGACGGGGCGGTCGTGAACATGGTGCCGCTGCGGGACCTCCTCACGATGGACGCGGGCCAGATCGTCGGCAACCTGCTGGTGTTCGCGGCGCTGGGGTTCCTCGGCCCGCTGCGGTTCGCGGCGCTGGCATCGGTACGGCGGGTTCTCGCGCTCGGGGCGGGCTGCTCGATCCTGGTCGAGACAGCGCAGTACATCCTGCAACTGGATCGGGTGTCGTCGGTGGACGACGTACTGCTCAACACCGTCGGCGCCGGTCTGGCCGCACTGGCGTCACGCGGCTGGTGGCGCGTCGACAGGAGCCCGCTCCCCGCGGGAGGAACGGGTCCCAGGCCCGGGGAGGTGAGCGGGAGATCCGCATGAGGGTATGCCGGGAGCAGCACTTTCGTCGGTACTCCCGCGGTCCCGGCGGTGTTGTCCCCGCACGACTGGGTTCGCTGTCAAACGCCTTGGTCGGATGACAAGGGACACTCATGTCGAAACGACATTCACTGGGAGTGACACAGTCAGCCGTGACTCGGATAGGCCCGGGCGGCACCCCCGACGTCAGGGTGAGGCGGAGACCAGGTTCCCGACTGCTCCATGGGCCGGAGCGCCGCAGCGACGCCCAGGTAGCTCGGGAGGTGGATGCGGTCGTCGTGGACGCGGATCACGCAGACCTGGTCCAGAGCGTCGCAGATGTCCGGCTCGGGCATTTGCTGCTCAAGCCAGGCGATGGTCTGCGCGCGAGTGCCAGGGCCCCGGCGTTCCGGGCGTCGTACTCCATCAGGTTGGGATCCTCTCGCGCCATGGCAATTGTGGTTGCGGGAGAAGTTCTTCCGGTTCTCGGCTCCGGTGCCCCATCGGGTGCGGACAGCCGCTTGGCCAACTCCTTGACGGGCGCAGCGGAACCTGGGAACGACTCCGACCGACAGGCCAGACGATCTTCGCATGGGCACCAGCCGACGGCAGGCGTGAGTATCCCTCCGGGCCCTCACACCAAACCCGTGACCAGCAACTTCACGACGCCCGGTGCTCACTGCTGGTTCCGGGTTGGCCGGCTCGGGCCAAGAGGGTGGCGAGTTCGTCAGTCGGTCGGCCGGTGTGCAGGCTGAGCAGGTTGGCGAGGAGGTCGTTCAGGGGCGGCCATGGGAGGTCGCCGTGGTCGTTGTAGAGGCCGATCAGTCCGTGCATGGCGGTCCAGAGCATGAGGCCGTCGCGCCATTGCTGCTCTTCGGTGGGCTGCCGTCCACGGGTGGCGTTGACGCCCGCCAGGGCGGTGATCACGGTCTCGAGAAGATGGGCGCCGTCGCCGTGGCCTCCTCCGAGGGCAAGATCCGCCGGCATGCGTCCGCCGAAGAGGGTCCGGTAGTTGCCCGGCTGTTCGACGCCCCAGTGCACGTAGGCCGCGCAGCGGGCCACCAGGTCGGAGAGTGGATCCGAGGCTGATTCCGCGGCCTGGTCCATGAGCTCGGAGAGCTGGTCGTAACGCAGCCGGAGCACGTGCTCGATCAACGCGGCCAGGTCGGGGAAGTGCCCGTAAATGCTGGCGGGGGCCACTCCCACCTCGCGGGCTACCTGCCGCAGGGTCAGCGTCTCCGGCTGATCGAGGGTGGCCAGGAGTCTTGCCGCGGCGTCCACAAGCTGGGCCTTGAGGACCTGCCCCTGACCGCGCGGGTTGCGGCGACGCGCTGGGCGCGCCTCCTGCGACGGCATCATCGACCCCTTCCCGTCGGCGTCGGCCCCTCAGTAGTCGTGATCACTTTACCGGCACCGGCGCACTTGACAGACGTTAACCAACGCATGTTCACTTAACTAACCAACACTTGTTTAGTTAAAGAATGGAACGCCATGCGCATCGCCGTACTCGGAGCCTCGGGCAAGGTCGGCCGCCTCCTCGTCGAGCAGGCCGCGGAACGGGGGCACCAGGTCACAGCCCTCGTCCGCACGCCGGAACAGTTCACGGTCCCGCCCTCGGGGCACATCGAAGTCGCCCGGGCGGACGTCAAGTCCCCGGACTCGTTCCCCGACCTGAGCCGCTGTGACGCGGCCGTGTCCGCGATCGGGATCAGCAAGGGCGACGGCCTTGGCGCGCTCGCCGCCGGGGCGCGGCTACTCGCCGCCGCCGGTGTCCGCACCGTGTGGCTGGGCGCACTGGGTACCGGGGTGTCGACGAACGCGGGCGGAAGGATCTACCAGGCGATCATGCAAAGGGTCGTGGGCAAGGAGATGCCGGAGAGGGAGGAAGCCGACCGGATCGCGAGGGACGCCGGCGCCGCGGTGTTCCACGCCCCCGACCTCTGGGTGGGCGCCGTCAGCCCCAAGCGGCGCATCGTGCTGCTCGCGGACGTCAAGCGCCCTGTGCTGCCGCCCCACATCTCCCGTGCCACGCTCGCGGCACTCATGCTCGACGAGGCGGAGAAGGGCGGTCACGGCGGCGAGATCGTCGTCCCCCTGAGCTGATCCACAGGCGCCATGGAGCGATGCCGCACCGCGGGCGGCGTAGTCGTGGCAACCAGCGTCGGTCATCAGGAGCCGGTACTGGTGCTTGGTCGTGCGGTCCCGGTCGGGCAGGTGCTGTCCGATCGGGACCTGCGGGAGGAGAGCATGTTGGTCGGCAGCGGGCTGGGATTCAAACTGGCCATCTGTCCGGCGAACCGGGCGGGGCGTCGCTCCGGACGAGCATGAAGAGTGGGATGGCCACGGAGCGGAAAACGCCGCCATCCTTCTGCGTGGCGCCCCCGGAAGGGCGCGAACTCCGTTCTCCCGCAGGCCGTTTGGTATTGATTGGTGCCCTGAAAGGGCTGCCAATCAACTCCCGGCCGGGGTGAACTCGAAGCAGTGGGGGAGGCCGTCCCGCGTCCCCTTGGGGGAGGGGCGCGGGACGTACCGCCGGGTCGTGCGACGGGGACGGGGGAATGGCATGGGGCGTCCGGAGGGTCCGCTGGATCCTGAGGCCGGGCCGGTGCAGCGGTTCGCGTACGAGTTGCGTCAACTCCGGCGGGAGGCAGGGGGGATCACCTATCGGGCGATGGCCGACCGGGCGGACTTCTCCGCGGCCACGCTGTCGGAGTCGGCGGCCGGCGAGCGGCTCCCGTCCCTGGCTGTCGTCCTCGCGTACGCGGAGGCCTGTGGCGCGGACCGCGGTGAGTGGGAGCGGCGTTGGCGGCGGGCGGCCGAGGAGGAGGCCGGGCGGACGCCCGAGGGCGAGGAGGGGGCCACACCGCCGTACCGGGGGCTGGCGCGGTTCGAACCGGCCGACAGCGGCCGCTTCTTCGGCCGGGACCAACTGGTCGCCGATCTGGCGGAGTTGGCCCTGGACAACCGGTTCGTGGCCGTCGTCGGCACCTCGGGCAGCGGAAAGTCGTCCCTGCTGCGGGCCGGGCTGGTCCCGGCGCTGCGCGGCGACGCCTGGCCGGGCGCCCGCCCGGCGGCCGTACGCATCCTTACCCCCGGCGAGCATCCGGCTCGTACCCACACCAGGGCGCTCGCCCCCGCTGAGACCTCGGGGGAGGAGGGGGAGACCTGGGTCCTCGTGGACCAGTTCGAGGAGGTCTTCACGCTCTGCCAGGACCCCGCCGAACGCACCCGCTTCCTCGACCGGCTGCTGACCGCCTCCCGGCCCGACAGCGGACTGCGGGTGGTGATCGCGGTGCGTGCGGACCTCTACGGCCGGCTCGGCGAGCACCGGGGCGTCGCGGCCGCCCTGCGAGGTGCGAGCCTGCTCGTCGCCCCGATGAGCACGGACGAACTGCGCGAGGCCATCGTCAAGCCCGCCGCGGCCCAGGGCCTGACCGTCGAACGGGCCCTGGCCGACCGGATCGTCGCGGACGTCACCGCTCGGCCCGGCGGCCTTCCGCTGATGTCCCACGCGCTCCTCGAAACCTGGCGCCGCCGCCGCGGCCGCACACTGAGCCTCAAGGGGTACGAGGCAGCCGGCGGCGTCCGCGGCGCGATCACCCAGACCGCCGAGGACCTCTACGGCAGTCTTTCCCCGCAGGAGGCCCAGCTCGCCCGCCAGGTGATGCTGCGGCTGATCGCCCCGGGTGAGGGCACCGACGACACCAGCCGTCCCGCCCGCCGGGCCGAACTCGACGCGGCCGGCAACGGCGACCCGACCGTCGTACTCGACCGGCTGGCCCGGGCCCGGCTGATCACCCTCGACGACGACACCGTCGACCTCGCCCACGAGGCGCTGATCACCGCATGGCCCCGACTGCGCGAATGGATCGACCGCGACCGCGAGGTGCTGCGCCGACGCCGATCACTCACCGAAGCCGCCGATGCCTGGGACCAGTTGGACCGCGACTCCGGCTCCCTCTATCGCGGTGCCCGGCTGACCGCGGCCGAGGAAGCCTTCACCGCACTCAACAGCGCCGCCCAACTCACCCCGCTGGAAAGCGCGTTCCTCACCACGAGCCTCCGTACGCGGGACGCCGAACAGCGTGCGACGGCCCGTACGGCCCGCCGACTGCGCTTCCTGAGCGGGGCGTTGGCGGCCCTGCTCGTGCTGGCGGTCATCGCCGCCGGGCTGGCGTTCACCCAGCGGCAGAGCGCGGTCAGGGCGCAGCACACGGCACTGTCCCGTCAACTCGCCGCCCAGTCCGAGGCGTTGCTGGACACCGACCCCGATCTGGCCTCGCTGCTCGCGGTCCAGTCGTACCGGACGAGCCCCACCACCGAGGCCGTCAGCAGCCTCTACACGGCTGCCGCCCTGCCACTGCGTCACCGCCTCACCGGGCACAGCGCCCAGGTGTGGTCGGTGGCGTTCAGCCCGGACGGGCGCACCCTGGCCACCGCGAGCGACGACGAGACCGTCCGGCTGTGGGACACGGCCACGGGCAGGAGTCGCGCCACACTCACCGGTGGCGGCGGAGCGCAGGATGCGGTCGCGTTCGCTCCCGACGGCCGGACGCTGGCCGTCGGCGGGGAGAACGGCGTGCAGGTCTGGGATGTGACCACGGGCAAGATCCGCGCCAGGTTCCAACGCCCGGGCCACAGCCAGGTGGTGGCAGTGGCGTTCAGCCCCGACGGCCGCACGATCGCGGCCGCCGAGGACAAGACGGTGGACCTGTGGGACGCGGCCTCGGGAAAGGCCCGTGCCACGCTCAAGGGCCACAGCGCCCAGGTGTGGTCGGTGGCGTTCAGCCCCGACGGCCGTCTCCTCGCCACCGGCGGCGAGGACCGCACGGCACGCCTGTGGGACGCGTCCACCGGACGCCCGCGAGTCACGCTGACGGGCCACACCGGGGCCGTACGGTCCGTGGCCTTCAGCCCCGACGGTCGGACCCTCGCCACCGGCGGGAGCGACAAAACCGTCCGGTTGTTCGACACGGGCGGCGGTGCCGGACACATCCTGCGCACCGGCCACACCGGCCAGGTGATGTCGGTGGCCTACAGCCCGGACGGCCGCACCCTGGCCAGCACCGGGACCGACAAGACCCTGCGGCTGACGACGCCGGCCACCGGCGAGAGCCGGATCATCGCCACCGGGGACACGGCATTCGTGATGTCGGTGGCGTTCAGCCCGAACGGCCGTCTCCTGGCCACGGGCAGCGAGGACAGCACGGCCCGCCTGTGGGAGTCCGACCAGGGCCGGACGCGTGCCACTCTCAACACCCGTACGGGACCGGTCCGTTCGGTGGCACTCAGCCCCGACGGCCGCACCCTGGCCACCGGCGGGGACGACGGGAAGGCCCGCCTGTGGAACACCGGCAACGGAACACTCCGGGCCACCCTCACCGGCCACACCTCGGCCGTACGGTTCGTCGCGTTCAGCCCCGACGGCCGCACCCTGGCGACGGGCGGCGTCGACGGGACCGTACGGCTGTGGGACGTGCGCACGGCGACATCCCGGCTGGTCCTGCGCTACAGGTCCGGCGTCTGGTCGGTCTCCTTCACCCCGGACGGCCGCGGCCTGATCAGCCGCTACGACGACGGCGAACTCCGTGCGTGGAACACGACCACCGGCAAGGGGCGCGCCCTCACCACCCGGCACACCAAGCCCGTGTGGTCCGTCGCCGTCAGCCCCGACGGCCACACCCTCGCGACCGGCGCGTACGACAAGACGATCCGGCTCCAGGACCTCACCACCGGCACCACCCTGGCCACGCTCACCGGCCACACCAGCACCGTCAAAGCACTGGCGTTCAGCCCCGACGGACGGACCCTCGTCAGCGGCAGCGAGGACCGCACCGTACGGCTGTGGGACACCGCCACCGGCAAGCAGCGGGCCGTCCTGACCGGTCACGGCGACCAGGTGTGGGCGGTGGCCTTCAGCGCCGACGGCCGTACCGTGGCCAGTGGCGGCGACGATGGCACGGTCCGCCTGTGGGACGTGGCGACCCGGCGGTTGCGGGGCACCTTGACAGGCCACACCGGGCCCGTACGGTCCGTGGCCTTCGGTCCCGACGGCCACACCCTCGCGACCGGCAGCAGCGACGGCACCGTGCGCCTGTGGAACGTGACTCTGCTCGGCCCCCGGCAGGCCGCCGACAGAATCTGCGCCGCCGTACACCGCGACTTCACGGCGTTGGAACGGGCCGCATACCTGGGCGGCCGCCGGGACGTGGCCTGTCGGACCTGATCGCCGAGAGCCGCTCACACCTCCCGGTGCTCGATGCCCAGCAGGCTCGCGGCGGCGCGGAGGTCCGCGGTGTGGTGGCCGAGGGCCAGGGACCAGTGGTGGCCGACGCCCGTGGCGCTCCAGGCGTCGACCCACTCGCCGGGGTCGCGGCCGAAGTCGACGCGGCTGGTGGTGTTGCCGATCGTGAGGTGCGGTCCGGGTACGACCGTGCCCTCTGAGGCGACGAACGAGAGGGTGCCGTCGGCGTCCTGGCCGAGGCCGAGGAGGGTGACGGGGCCGTGCTGGACGTCGAACTCCACGCTGACGCCCCAGCCGCGCTTGCCGTGGTAGACGCCCAGGCCGCGCAGCAGCGGGTCGCGGGAGCTGACGGCGAGGTGGGCGGGTCCGTCGTGGCCCATCTCCACCACGTCGTCCTCGAAGTCGAGGGCCTGGATCTCGGTGAAGGAGCCCCCGGCACCGATGCTCTGGGTCGCCAACTGGGCGAGACTGGTGCGCAGTTCGTACTCGCCGGCGGCCGGCACGCCCCGGGCGGTGAGCAGGGACGCACCCAGGATCATGCCGGCGCCGAGCCGTTCGTGCAGCTCGCCGTCGAGGCCTCGGTGGTAGTAGGCGAGGGTGTCGAGCCCGAAGTCCTCGACGAGCCGGTCGAGGGCCACGGACACGGTCGCCCCCCACGCGAAGTCCTCGTCCACCACGCTGTCGTCCACGGCGAAGATCCGCCGGGCGAGCGCCGTGCGCTCACGGGTCTCCGCCTCACTGACCTGCTCCACCCGGTGCCGCAGATCATCGAACTCCAGCACCTCGACATGCGAGCCGAACGTCGCCGGGAGCAGCGTCAGATCGGTCGACACGTCGAGCATCCCCGGATACAGATGCCCCATCAGACCGTGCCGGGCGTGCCGCAGCGCTGCTCGTACCCGTGCGGCCTTGATCCACTGCTCGATGCGCCGCCAGGCCGACTCCTGGCGCAGCCAGCCCGACACCGACCGGAAGGGGATCCCGGCCCGTCGGAAGACGTTGCCGACCTCCGGCACCGGGCACTGTCCGCAGTAGGCGAGCCAGGCGCCCGTGTCGAAGGAGGCGTGGTCCATCCGTTCGGTCGGCTGGAGGTCGATGACCAGAACGGGTGTGTGCGAGCGCCGGGCGATCGGCAGCACCATCGACGAGGTCAGGTACGTCGTCAGGAACAGCACGATCAAGTCGCAGTCCGCCCGCCGCAGTTGCTCGGCGGCGACCGCTCCCTCGGCGGCGTCGGAGATGAACCCGACGTCGGTCACCTCCGCGTCCATCCGCTGGAACCGCTCGGCGACGTATGCGGACGACTCCCTCAACTGCGGTAGCAGGTCAGGGAATTGCGGCCAGTAGGCGCCGAGCCCGCCCGCCACGAGTCCGATCCGGGTACGGCGGCGGGTCACCGGAGGGAGCAACTCGCGCAGGGTGGCGGCGCGTTCCGCGGTCACGGTCGTGGGGTCGGTCGTTGCCATGGGCGGTGTTCCTTCCGGGTGCCGGTGCGGCTTCAGGTGCGGGCCACGCCGAGGCCCGGCGCCGGGGCGGCGGCGGTGGCGGGGGAACGCCGGATCAGGACATGGATGACGTACACGCCCGCGACCCCCGACGCCGCCATGCAGAGGGTGATCAGCCAGAGCAGGAGCGAGGCGCTGTAGTCCATCAGGGCGGGCGTGACGAACGCGACGCCGGCGAAGACCCCGCGCGAGAGGGCGTAGGTGAGGCCCTGGGTGGTGCCGCGGGTGTCCGGGGGGAGTGTGAGCTGCGACCACACCTTGTAACTGGCCTCCCCGGCAAAGGGGTTGGAGATCTGGTACAGCACGAAGAAGACCAGCATGCCGACAAGCGCGCCGGCCGTGAGGGAGGCGATGCAGAAGGCGATAACCTGCACGACCGTGAACACGTAGAACAGCCGGTCGCGCCAGGGGGTGTCGGCGATCCGGACGAAGACGAAGGTCAGCACCAACGCGATCGGCAGGAAGGCCAGATTGATCCCCGTGGCCAGGCTCTGGGAGGCGCCGCTGACCGTGACCAGCAGGTACGTGCCGAACTGGCCGAAGGTGTTGGCGCCGATGCCCCAGGTGACGTAGTAGACGAAGGTCGCCGCCATCGGCAGCAGCGCGGCACGGTTCCACACGTTCTTCAGCTCGATGCCGTGCGGCACCGCCGCCTCCGTCACGGTCGGCTCCGACGGCTCGTCGGCCAGCTCGAGCCGGGAGCGGAGCTGCCAGGTGACCAGCGCGGCGACGATCAGATGGCCGGTGATGAACCGGGCCCCGGTCAGCCCCGTGTCCGACAGGAGGTAGCCGAGGAAGATGACCACGACGATGCCCGCCACCCACATGACCTGGGTGAAGGACACCAGCCGCGCCCGGCCTTCGGGTGGCGCGGCGTCCGAGACCACGGCCAGGGATGTCGGCAGATCGGCGCCGGCGGCCAGTCCCGCGACGAGCACGCCGACGAAGAGCACGATGTCGTTGGGCGCCAGCGTGATGACGATCGCGCCCACCGCGTAGCAGAGGATGTCCAGGTTGTAGACCCGGCGGCGCCCGAACATATCGGCGAGCCGGCCGCCGACGAGGGAGCCGACGGCGATGCAGCCGGTGACGATCGCGCTGATCGCCCCCGCCATCCACACGCCCATGTCGTAACTGTCGCGGTAGATCGCCAGATTGACGGCGATGCTGACGATGAGCGCGGCGTCCAGGTAGGAGGCCATGCCCGAGAGGGCCGCGACCTTCCACAAGTGCTTCGGAATGGGCTGTTCAGGGCGTTCCGGGGCAGGTGAGAAACGGATCATGATGCGGCTCCTCGCGGCTCTGGGCCGGGGTCGCAGTGAATATAGGGTTCAAAAAACGTTCCAACAACCCCTCTTGCGCAATTCGAGGGGAAGAAGCACGGGCCTCCTTCCCGCTTCTCGCGACCGGTGCCAACATCGCAGGTGACAGACGATCGAGCCGATCTAAAACGTTTTTGATCCGCGAGGTGCCCGAGCCGCACTCGGAAGGACCGCCGCCATCATGATCTCTCCCGAGCTCCAGCAGCTCTTCGACACTCCGCCCCGGGACTTCGGCCCCACCCCGCTGTGGTGGTGGTCGGGTGCCAAGGTCACCCGCGAGCGCCTCGAATGGCAGCTCCGGAGATTCGCGGACGGCGGTGTCCACAACCTCGTGGTGATCAACCTGGCGCCGGCCGGGCCGAGTTTCGGCGCCCGGACCGACGACCCGCCGTGGTTCGGCGAGGAGTGGTGGGACCGCTTCACCGACACCTGCCGCATCGCCCGGGACATCGGCACCCGCCTGTGGTTCTACGACCAGATCGGGTTCTCCGGCGCCAACGTCCAAGGTGCCATCACCCGACGGCGCTTGGACGCCAACGGCCGGGCACTGCGCTCCCGCCGGGCCACCGTCGTCGGCGGCACGGTCGCGCCGCGTGGCGGCGAAACCCTGGTCGCCGCCTACGACCTGACGGGCCGTCGGCTGCCCACGGCACAGGGCTCCGGCCCCTTCCGGATCTCGGCCGCCGAGGGGACGGACGTACAGCTCGTCACCGCCGTCCCCACCGCTTTCGACTACCTCTCCCCGCATGCCGTGGGACTGCTGCTGGACGCCGTCCACCACGAATACGACCGCCGCGTCCCCGAATACCTGGGCAACGTCATCGCGGGCAGCTTCCAGGACGAACTGCCCGGCACCAACTCCTGGAGCCACCGCTTCCCCGACGAGTTCCGCGCCCGCCGCGGCTACGACCTCCTCGACCACCTGCCCGCACTGTTCGGCCCGGCGACCGCCCGCGCGGCGAAGATCCGCGCCGACTACTACGCCGTCCGCGCCGAACTCACCGAAGAAGCCCTCTTCAAGCCCCTCGCGTCCTGGCACGAGGAACGCGGCATGCTCGTCGGAGCCGACCAGAGCCACCCCGCCCGAGCGGGCTTCCCGGCCCAGTCCACGCAGATCTACACCGACTACTTCCGCACCCACCGCTGGTACGGCGCAGCCGGCAGCGACCACCACGGCGACTCCAAGGTCCACTCGTCCATGGCCCACCTCTACGGCCACGAGCGCGTCTGGATCGAGGCGTTCCACTCCTCCGGCTGGGGCGGCACCCTCGCCGACACCTACGACTGGCTCCTGCCGTTCCTGCGCAGCGGCGCCAACCTGTACAACCCGCACGCCAGTTACTTCGGCACCGCGGGCGGCTGGTTCGAGTGGGCGCCGCCGTCCACCGACTGGCGTCAGCCCTACTGGCGACAGTACCCGGCGTTCTCCCGGGCCGTCGCCCGGATCTGCTCGATCATGTCCTGGGGCACCTACAGCGCCGACGTCGCGGTCCTGCACCCCACCGCCACCATGCAGGCCCTCATCCCGCTGGACGCACCCGTCCAGCACTTCGGCGACGGCCGCCTGGGCGACGACCACGCCGACGTCGACGAGACGCAGCGCGACTACCTCGACCTGTGCGGCACGAACAACTGGCTGAGCCCGCACGTCGGTTCACTGGACCGGCACCGCATCTCCTTCGACGTCATCGACGACGCCTCCGTGCAGCGCGCCACCGCCACCGACGGAGCCCTGCGTGTCAGGGACCTCGCCTACCGCGCCGTACTGCTGCCCTCGACAAGCGTCCTGGAGGAGGAGACGGCCCGTCGACTGACCCAACTCCTCGACAGCGGCGGCCGGGTGGTGGTCGTGGGCCGTCCGCCCGCGACGGCAGCCGGACAGGCCGGCGACGACTCCGTCGTGGCGGCGCTGCTGAAGCATCCACGCCTGGAGCGGGCGAGCGATGCCGAGACCGGCGCGACGACGGTCGCCGATGCCGCCGGACACGCGACGGGGGAGCTGCCACTGCTCGTCAGGAGAAGGGGAGTTGACGCGGTGGCCCTGGTGACCGGGGCATTCCCCGACGCCCGCACGCGGCCGGGCGACGCCGACCACGAGGCGGACCCCGCCCGCTACACCCGTCACTCGACGGTCACCGTGCGCGCGGTCGTGACCGAGGCCGAGATCTGGAACCCGGCGACCGCCACCCGCCGACCGGCCAACATCACCGTCGCCGACGGCCTCTCGACGATCGACGTCCCACTGGAAGGCGCCCCCGCCGCCCTCGTCGTATGGCGGGAAGGCATCCGACCGGAGCCCCCGACGACACCACAACTCCGCGGTCAGGAACGGGCGTTGGACCTTTCGAGCGGATGGGAGGGCCGCTTGGTCCCCACCATGGACAACACCTGGGGCGACCTGGCCCTGCCCGCGGGCTCCTCCGTCGCCGAACCGCAGATCTGGACCATGGACTGGACCGAGACGGACGACTCCCGCCCCCGCTGGGAGCAGACGCGCGCGACCTACGGCAACCGCGTCCGCGTCCTCTCCCCGGTGCCCACCGCCCAGGCCCCCGACCCGCTCGACGCACCGGCCGTCGAACAGATCCTCGCCGGAGAACGGCCACTCACCCCCACCGACGACGCGGCCTGGAGCGTCTCGCTGTACTCGTCGAGCCGCGGCATCCCGGACCCGGATGGCCTGCTCGGCAACAAGGGCCTGGTGACAGAGGAGTTCGTGCGTGTCCCCGTGCCCGGACCTGGCACGGTCGCCCGGATCCGTTCGATCGTGGAGACGGACCACCGCGGCCCCGCCGACCTCCACATCGGCGCCGCCGCCACCAAGCGAGTGTGGTGGAACGGCGAGCGACTGGACACCAGCACGGGATACCTCGCCACCGCCCGCGTGCGGATCGGCCGGTCCCGCAACGTCCTTGAGTACGAACTGGCTGACGCCCAGGATCGACCGCTGCTGATCTCCGGCGCGCCCGACACACCCTTGGGCAGCTACTTCTGTCTGACCCGCCCGGACGGCTTCGCGGCCCGCCCGCAGTTCATGTGCCTGCCGGAGGACGTACGACCCTACGGCGGCGTCACCTATCGCGGGCGTCTCACCGCCACCGGCGAGGCGGTACTCGTCGTGGGCACCGCGGTGGGCGTCACCGTACTGCTCGACGGGGTGGTCGTCGCGCGCCAGGAGAAGGTGGAGTACTACGAGTCCGACTGGGGAGCGGTACCGATGTTCTTCCGGCACCAACTCACCCTGGGCGAAGGCGAACACCTGCTGGAGGTGGTGGCCGACGCCGTCCACCCGCGCGAGGCCGTGTTCGTCGACTGCGTGACATCCTCCGCCAACGCGCTGGTCAGCGGCACCGGTTGGGAGGCGGAGACGGGCGGCTGGCATGGTCGTACCGTCGAACACGCGGGCCGGTGGGGCGAGTTGCAGCACTGCTACGCGGCCGTACGACCACACCCGTTGCCGGACACCGAGTGGCTCACCGGCGCACCGGTGCTCGGCACCGCCGTCCTGCCGTTGCGGTCCACGGACATGGTCCACGAACGTGCCCAGCGCTTCCGCTTCACCGTGCCGCCGGGCACCGTATCGCTGGACCTGCCACTGGAGTTGCCCGCGAGGGTACGGTTCGGCGACGGCATCGAGAAGCAGCTCGACGGGCGGGATCTGACGCTGGATCAACCGGTCGCCGGGTGCGCGGAGTTCGAGGTGGTGACCGCGCCCACCGCCGTACTGCGGGGTGGTTCGGCCTGGCGCGGGCCGGTCCGCGTGCGTACGGTGCCGGCGAAACTGCCGCTGGGGGACTGGACGGTGCTGGGGCTGGGCGGCTGGAGCGGTGGTGTCACGTACGCGCGAGAGGTGGAGGTCCCGGCTGGTCCGGACCCGGTACTGGATCTCGGGCGGGTGCGCGGCAGCGTGTCCGTCCTCGTCGACGGGGAGGGTGTCGGAGAGGCGTTCTGTCCTCCGTACCGGTTCCAACTCGCGGGAGCCGCTGGGCGGTTGGTCCGGCTGGAGGTGACCGTCCACAACACCCTGGCGCCCTATTTCGCCGAGGCCACTCCGACGGCGTGGGCGTTCCCGTCCCAACTCGCGTCGGGGCTGATGGGACCGGTGACCCTACGGATTCCGGTCTGACGGGGATCGGGTGGAGTCCCGGAGGACGAGGTCGGGCGCGAACACCCTTGTCTCATGGGCGTGTTCGGCGCGGGCCTCCACCTCGTCGAGCAGCATTCCGACGGCCGCCCGGCCGAGTTCCTCGACGGGTTGGCGGACCGTCGTCAGGGTCGTGCCCACGAAGCTCGCGATGTCGAGGTCGCCGTAGCCGACGACCTGGACCTCCTCGGGTATGCGCACCCCCCGCTCGCCGAGTCCGCGGCACAGGCCGGCGGCGAGGAAGTCGTTGGTGCAGAAGACCGCGTCGGGAAGTTCGTCGAGAGCTCGGGCGATCTCCAGGCCGTACGCCACCGTCATCTCGTCGGCGACGACCTGGCGCAGCCGTGCCTCACGCCGGGTACGCACGGCCTGGCGGGCGCCCTGGTAGCGGTCGGCGCACTGGACGATCCCGCGCTCGCCGTTCACGACGAGGATGTCGCGGGCCCCGCAGTCCAGAAGGTGCTCCACGGCGACCCGGCCGCCGGCGATGTCGTCGACGGAGACGGAACATCCGTCCTGGGCCGACAGCGCACGGTCCGCGAGCACCAGGGGGATGCCGCGTTCGCGGAGCCGGGTGAGCCGGGTGGGGTCGGCGCCGAGCGGCACCACCACCGCCCCGACCGCCCGCTGCTCGATCAGCATCGTGAAGTAGCCCTGCTCCCGCTCGGGAGCGTCCCCGCTGTCGCAGAGCACGAGGGAATAGCCGTGGTCGTAGGCCGCGTCGGCGGCACCCCGTGCGATACGTGAGTAGAACGAATTGGCCACATCGGGCAGCACCAGCCCGATGGAGGACGAGTGGCCGGTCCGCAGTCCCGCGGCTCCCGGATGCGGTACGTAGTCGAGCGCGGCGACCGCGTCACGGACCCGCTCGGCGGTGCGGGCGTTGACCCGCTCGGGCCGGTTGAGGACGTTCGACACCGTGGACACCGAGACACCTGCGGCGGCCGCGACATCCTGAATACGGGCGGGGCGAACCGATACGGTGTCCACCCCCTCGCTGCGCAGGCCGTGCGACCAGGCACGACGCGGTTCTCCATGGGCGGCGTCAGTGTACCCCGAGGGTGGTTGGAACGTTTTCCGCCGGGTGGCCCGGGGTGTGGGGGGTATGTGCGGCTCCGGCGGGCCTGTGATCAGCGGGGTTAGCATGGCGCCATGGCTGAGGGTTCCGGGGCTGATGCTCCGATGGGGGGCGACCGCCCATTGAGGCGCGATGCCGCCCTCAACCGGGAGAAGATTCTCCGTGCGGCGCGCGAGGTTTTCGGCCAGCACGGGCTGGGCGTCACGCTCGACGACGTGGCCCGGCACGCGGGGGTCGGGGTCGGGACCGTGTACCGGCGTTTCCCTGACAAAGAGACCCTTGTGCGGGCCCTGTTCGAGCAGGATCTCGGGTTGCGGCAGGAGTCGGCGGAGCGGGCTCTGGCCCATCCTGATCCCTGGCAGGGGTTCGTGGACTTCCTCATGGAGATGGCGGCGGACCTCGCCGAGAACCGTGGCCTCAATGAGGTGATCATGCTGGGGAGCCACAGTTCCGAGCCGATGGAGACGGTGCGGGGCGGCATGCTCCCCTTCCTGGAAGCGCTGATCTCGCGGGCCCAGGAGAGCGGGGATCTGCGTGCGGAGATCACTCCGTCCGACATCCCCGTCATCGTGCAAATGCTCAGCGCCGCCAGCCAGTTCACCCAGGGCAAGCGCCCCGACGTCTGGCGCCGTTACTTCGAGATCTTCCTCAACGGCATCAGACAGCGCCCGGACAACCCTCCCCTCTCGACACCGAGTCTGAGCAACGAGACGGTGGAGCAGGTGATGGGGCTGGCGAGGCCGGCCCCGACACAGGAGTAGCAGGTCTGCCGTACGTACAGACCTGCCACCCGAGTCTCAGGAGGACGGGCCCCAGTCGTCCTGGCTGGGCGTGGCCGAACTCGGCGTCGTCAGCGGCAGGTTGATGAAGGACGCAGCTTGCGGCGATCGGATGATGGTGTAGACGCCACCGGCCAGGTTCGCCAGCTCCTGCGGGGTCGGGGCGACGGGGGAGTGGAAGTCGGCCGGGGGTTGGCTGTTGATGCTGACCTGGATGCGGTAACCGGCCGGAATCCTGGTGAAGTTGGACAGGAGCGAGATGTCGTACCGGGTGGTCTTCCCGGGTGTCACCGGGCGCTGTGCCGCCTGGGTGAAGGGATGGCTGGGCTTGAGCAGCGTGCTGTCGCCGTCGTACCAGCTCTCCCGGGTGTCCAGGGCGCGTTGGCTGCCCAGGAGGATTCCGTCGGCCTGTTTGGTCACGGTCCCGTCCGGGGCGACGATGCTCAGCTTGGCCGTCAGTTCGGTCTCCGGTGTCGTCGAGTCGGCGTAGAGGGTGACGTCGGTCGGACCGTCGAGGAGGGCCGCCTTGGAGAGCGGAGCGGTGGTGTAGGTCAGCGTGTTGGCCGCGGTCGCCGTACTCCAGGTGAGCGTGTCGCTTCCTGGGGCGGTCGGCTTGTCGGTGGTGAGGGAGCCGTCGCCCAGGTAGTACGTCCGGGCGTCGGCGGACAGCGGCCATGCGGCGCTGTCGACCCAGGTGTCGGCCCCGTTCTCGAACAGGTGCAAGGGAGTTGACGTGCTGGCCATGCCGGTGGGCGCGTTCTTGAGCCAGGTGTCGAACCACTCCAGGCGGATGGCCTGCAGCGTCGCCTCGTTGACGTGTTCGCCATGGGTCCAGGGCCCGACGATCGCCTGGTAGCGCCCGGTGACGGCTTCGTCCGACGAGACCGGATCGGTCAACGGCCGGTGGAAGTAGGCGTTTTGAGCGGCCGTGTAGGCCCCGAGGTTGCCGCCGGGGAAAAGATCGTTCCAACCGGCCTCGGACAGGGCCGGAATGCCGTTGTCCACGATCCGGGGCATGAGCTTCTGTACGTCGAGTGCCTGCCAGTAGACGTCGTTGTACGACCGAGAACCGCCCGATGCCTGCTGGGCTATGGTCACCGACTGCGGATCGGTGGCGGGGTCGTCCTCGGGGCCGCGCGGCTCGGCCTGGGCGATGCCGGCCACGAAGCTGGTCGGGATACCTCCGTCTGCGGTGAGGTCGTCGTAGAAGTCCGAATCGGTGCAGAACGGGGTGATGGCCTTGAGCGCGGAATGCCGGCCCACGGCCGCCGCGGTGAACCACTGGTTCACCCCGAGGTAGGAGCAACCGTCAAGCCCCACCTTGCCGTTGGACCCCGACAGCGTGTGCGCGGCCCAGTCGACGAGGTCGGCGCCGTCCTTGCCCTGCCGGCCCCCGAACCAGTCGACCTGCCCGCCGGAGTCGCCGGTACCGCGTACGGCGGAGGCCACGTAGATGTAGCCCCGCCGCACGAAGTAGGTGCCGCCGGCGGCCGGATCGGAGCGCTGGGCGCCGTAGGGATTCTGGGTCAGGAGCACGGGGAACGGGCCTGACGCGCGGGCGCCGGTGTCCGGGTCGGTCGGATAGACGACCTCGACGGCGATCTTCACCCCGTCGTCCATGGTGACGGTGGTGTGGACGGGCGTGCTCACGGTGTAAGTCGCCGCGGGTGGCTGCCAGTTGACGGTGTGCGCGGGGAGGGCGGTGGCCGTCGTCCGGCCTGCCGCGACGAGGAGGAGTGCGGCGGAGGCGCCGCTCACTATGGAGAATCGGTCTCTTGCCCTGGGCTTCTTCATGCGGCTCCTTGGCGTGGGTGGGGGTACCTCGTCACGCCGGCTGAGGGACGGCCTGACGCTCGCGGTTGAGGGCGAAGAGCGGGAACACGGTGCGGCCGCGGAGGTCGTTGGTCAGTTCCGCCAGGACCAGATAGAAGGCGACAGCGGCCAGCACCATCTCGACGTATCCGGCGGTGTGCAGCACCGACTCGCTCGGCACGCCCGCACTCGACGCGCCCAGATAGGCGACCACCAGCAGCACGATGGTCAGCGTCAGCAGGGCGAACGCGCTCACGATCACCGCGTTCGTGCCCAGACTGGCGACCGCGAAGACCAGCGTGACGACGAGCCAGGGGATGAGGAACAGCCCCAGCGACTGCATCACCGCATGCCCGGCCTGAGCCGCCGCCACCTCCGCCGACGCTCCGTCGACCTTCGCCGCGGCCGCCGCCGCACCCGCGATATGGGGTGCCGCCCAGAACTCGATCGCCGTGTACCCGAGCCAGAACGCCCCGTACGCCGTCAGGAACGAAGCCGCGAACGTCGCACCCGAGGCCAGCGCGAAGAAGCCAGCGACGAGCTGGACGACGCCGCCGTAGAAGAAGGTTCCCGCCAGCACGATCGTGCCGTCGGCCGCGTCGATGACGCCGGCGGTGTGCAGGCCGAGGATGAGCGAGCACCACGCGAACCCGGCCGCCCCCACGGCCGTCGCGTGACCGATGTGGGAGGGGGTGCCTGCGGGGCGCGGCGGTCTCTGGGCATCGCGAAGCGACACTTCAGCCATGGTGATCACCCTTCATTGATGTCGGACAGCCGGGGCATCGGGCCCAAGGCGTCAACCGAATGGTCGGTAGTTTGAGAACGGCCGGTTGAGGCTGTCAAGGGATCGAACCGAAGTGGAAAACGTGCTCGAGGCCGCCCGGCGAGGGCTGGAAGCGCGGTGGCGGTGGAGCGGGTGCCGCGTCGGCGGCGGGCGCTCGACATCAGAGTCGCGGACATCGCCGCAGGTGGGGGAGGGTATTCCCCGTTACGTTCGAAACGGCCGCGTGGGCGGTGAGTGATCGTCCGGAAGGGTCCGGCTGGGGGCTTCCTGGGTCGATGTAAGTGGAGATATATTCTCCACAACGAGGGTAGAGTGAGGGTGGCGGCGTCCTCGGAGATCCCGCAGACGCCCGCCTTCCCGCTACCCGCCGCGAACTCGACGAGAGGTGGCGCTCAGGTCTGAGCCACTACTCCCTGACGCGATGATCAGTGGGACTTCTCCCCGGAGTCGCCGCTCGACCCGTCCGTGTCCGGGGGTGTCATCCCCTCGGCGGGACCCGCACCCGGTCCGTCGCGCAACTGCTCCGCGGCCCAATGGGCCCACTCCTGCTCCAACACCCGTTGCCGGATGCCGTGTTCAAGGACGAGCCTGCCGCAGGCGGTCAGCATGTCCTTGTCCCACTTCTCCGTGTCGCGGAGGGCGACGAGGGCGTCGTGCTCCTTGGCCGAGGCCTCCGCGTGGTCGAGGAGTCGCTGCACCGCTTCCTCGCGCGGCAGGAGTCCGAGGAAGAAGGTCTGCAGGAGCATCGGGTTGCGCAGCGGCCGGCTCTCCCGGGTCTCCTTCAGCCAGCGCACCGTGTCCGACACCTACGGAGCAAGGCTCGGCGTGCTGCGCAGGGACGACCCGCACGGGGACATCCGGTGGTTCGACATCGACCCCTGCTATGTCTTCCACACCCTCAACTCCCATGAGGAGAACGACGGTCAGCGCCTCGTCCTGCTCGGCATGCGCTATCCGTCCCTGCGGGACGGCGTCACCGTGGCGACCGCCGCGCACCTGTGGCGGTGGACGATCGACCTCACCACCGGCGCGATCAGCGAGGAGCAACTGGACGACCACCCCGGGGAGTTCCCGCGTATCGACGACCGACTCGCGGGCCTGCCCGCCGACTTCGGCCACGCCACCGCGGCACCCGTTCCGGAACTCCCGCAGTACGACCCGAACGAGTCTCGTGCCGCGATCCACCGGTACGACCTCCGCAAGTGCGAGCGTCGCCAGCCACTACTTCGCCCCGGACGCTTCCCGGGCGAGGCGGCCTTCGCCCCCGCCGACGACCGGCCCGGCGGCCCTGGCTGGCTCATGACGTACGTCTACGACGCCTCGACCGACCGCAGCGACCTGGTCATCCTCGACGCCGACAACCTCACCCGCGAACCGGTGGCCACCATCCACCTGCCGCGCCGTGTACCCGCCGGATTCCACGGCAGTTGGCTGGCGGACGCCTGACACACCGCACCCTGCGGATCGGAGGCGGTGGGCAGCGGACGACCACGGCGCCAGGACCCCTACCCACGGGTCCTGGCGCCGCGCTGTCCGCTCCTGCGTCCCGGGCTGCCCGAAGTGCCGCCCAACGCGCCGACGTAGTAGGTCAGTTGATCTTGTAGCTGTCCCCGTAGACCTTCCAGGACAGCGGCGTGTTGAGGTCGAGGTTGCCGTTGCGGAGGAACACGCGCTGCTCGGTGTCGACGCGGCTGGTGTCGCTGTGGGCCTCCTCCTGCTGCATGGCCCAGACGCGCGCGTCGAGGAAGGCGTTGAGGTACGTCGTCTCGTTGCCGCCCTGGGCCGGCGGCTTGGCCGAACGCAGGGCGCGGGCTCGGATGTTGCGGAAGCTGGTGGGGTCGTCGCCGTCGCCGTGCATGACGATGGCGTCGTAGTAGGTGAACTGGCCCAGGACGCGCAGCCCGTCCGTCTTGCCCTGGCTGACGGCGGGGTTGAAGTACACGCGGTCGCGTTCGTCGTTCTGCGCCTGCTGGAACACCGTGTCCTGAGCAGCCGTGCGCCAGTCCTTGGGGAAGTCCGGGTCGAGTCCGGAGTGCGAGTCGGTGCCGTTCACCGAGCGGAGCGCGGGCAGGTACTTGGCGAGGACGTTGCCGGGTTTGCGGGTCGCGTAGAGCTGGACGAGGTCGAGCATGTCGCCCGTGCCGGAGCAGAAGCCGATGATGCCGGCGGTGTAGCCGCGGCCGTCGCCTATGTCCTCTATGTACTTGTACTGGGCCTTCCAGTCGAGCGAGGAGTTCTCCGCGCTCGACACCAGCTTCATGGCGATCTCCTTCTTCGCCGGGTCGTCGAGGCCGATCGCCGCGGCCGTGGTGGCTGCCGAGGCGTGCGGAGTGCGCAGCAGGGGTGCTGCCGCGATCGATACGCCGATGAGCGCCAGGAGCGTACGACGAGAGGGGTTCGTCGGCTCGGGGGTCGCGGGGTCGTGGAACGGGTGGACCACGGGGACTCCAAATGATGGTGGGGGGTGGGGAGTTGGTCGTACCGTCGAACTGATAGGAAAGTTAACTATCAGAAGTTCGACGCAGAAGGCACCCACCGGGAGTCAAGTTCGTAGCTATGAACGAGAGTTGTATGCCTGTGCGAGGGCGGTGCTTAACGGTTTGCCCGCTCTTGACGGGCCTCGTCCCCTAGGCTCCGGCCATGAAGGTTCGTCACAAGGTGCGGGTCGTTCTGCTCGACCACGGTCATCTGGTGTTCCTCAGAAGGGGCTGGCCGGGCGGGTGACACCTACTGCACGACCGTCGGCGGGAGCGTCGAGCCCGACGATGCGGACCTCGAAGCGGCGCTGCGGCGCGAGGTGTTGGAGGAGATCGGTGCGACGATCGGTCCCGTCGCCGAGTTCCTGACCCTGACCGAACCGCGCGGGACGACCACCGTCGTGCAGCACTACTTCCTCGCCGACCTGCTGGAGATGGACCTCGCCCGTCGCCACGGTCCCGAACTCGACGACCCCGACACGGGCGCTTTCGAGCCGATCCGCGTCGAGGCGAGCCGTCCGGCCGTGGCGGCCCTGAACCTCCAGCCGGCCGAGCTGGCGGACTATGTGCTCGGGCATGTCGAGGCTTGGCGCACCTGAGCGGCATTACGGGGTCAGGAGCACCTTGCTGGTCGCGCAGCGTGTCGTGGTGGCGCCGGTGTGCCGTGTCGATCGCGTGGACGCCCGTGGGCCGGCGAGTTGGACCAGGACCGTGCGGACGCCGCCGTTGGCGCCGGGCGCCAGGATTGTCGGACCGCTGCGGAGGCGGGCCGTATGGTGCAGCATCTGCCAGGCGGTGATGCCGTTGATCAAGACGGTTTCCGCCTCGGCGCGCCGATCCCGACGGGCACTGGCGCCATGTCGGCCGCGTCGACGAGTGCATGGTCGACCCAGCCGCCGACCTTGACCGGTGCGGCGGCTCGGGTGCTGACCAAGCCGGGATCGACGCCGGCGCCGGTACTCAGGACGGCGCCGGGGCTGCCCTGGTCGCCTCCATCCGGACCACCACCTGGCCGGGGCCCGCGACGGGCACGGCTCCGTGCTGGTGGTAGCGCTCGCTCGAACCGGTCGTCGAGAGTGGCCGTGATAGCTTCTAACTGAAACTTGAGTGTGTAGTCACGTGGGTGCGAAAGGAAGCCGGGCATGACGGAGACGGGCACGAAGACCCCACGCGAGCGCTACCGCGACCAGGTGCGCACGGAGATCAAGGAACACGCGCGTGAGCAGATCGCGACGGCCGGCGCCTCCGCGCTCTCCCTGAACGCCATCGCCAAGCGGATGGGCATGAGCGGCCCCGCGCTCTACCGCTACTTCGCCAGTCGCGACGACCTGATCACCGAGCTGATCAGGGACGCCTACCGAAGTCTCGCCGACGCCTTCCGCGCGGCCGCCGACTCCGGCGCCGACCTGTTCGGCCTGGCCCACACCCTGCGCGGCTGGGCCCTCGACGACCCCCAGCGGTACTTCCTCATCTACGGCACACCCGTCCCCGGCTACCACGCGCCGGACGACATCACCCATATCGCGTCCGAGATCATGGCGGCCCTGCTGGACGCCTGTGCCGCGCTGCCGGCGGAGGGCCCGGCGGCACCGTTCGAGGCACACCTCGAAGCCCACCGCCACTGGGCGGGCGACCACCCCGCCCCGCCCGCGGCCCTCCACCGCGCGCTGCTGTGCTGGACCCGCCTGCACGGCGTCCTGTCACTGGAACTCGCGGGACACTTCACCGGCATGGGCTTCGACCCCGCTGTGCTGTTCGAGTCCGAACTGGCGGCCTTGGCGGCAAAGTTGTAGCGGTTTACGTCGTCGGTCCACCGGACCGGGGCCCCGCAACTCCGTCAGGCAGCGGATGGCGCCGCGGCCCGGCCCTTCGCGAGCGTCGACGTCGTCACCCGCGTGGCCGGGGTGAGTTCGGCGCGGCCGAACAACAGGGCGTAGCCGGACGGGAGTTGGTGGATGATGCGGGTGATCAGGTCGGGGCCGGCGTAGGAGGCGACGGCGGAGAAGACGGAGCCGGTGTCCCAGCGGGTGGTGGCCAGGGAGGCGCCGGTGCGGGCGGCGAGGTCCTTGACGAAGGCCCAGCCGGTCAGTGGAAGCGCGTCGGGGATCTGCGCGGTCAGCACCCGCGCGGCTTCCACGGGCAGGCAGCGCGCCAGGTCGACGCGTTCGTCACCGGTCACCTGACGCCCCAGTCCGGCGAGGACCAGGCGGACGGCTTCCTCGGCCTTCTCACGGGTGGGATAGGCGCCGTCGTAGCGGACCTTCTCCAGCATCTGTTCGTAGGCCGTCCCGTAGGGCTGCTGGGGCGCTACATGCCGGGCGGAGATCACTGGGGTGGTTGCCTTTCTTGCTGGGGCCGGTGTCCGGGCACCGGGGTGCGGGATGGTCAGGTGGGCTGAGGGCGGCCGAAGAGCAGGTCGTAGCCGGCGGGGAGTTGGAGCAGGATCTGACCCAGCAGATCCTCGCCGACGGCGTCGGCGACGGTGGACAGCACGGCGCTCACGTCCCAGGCCGCGGTCTGCTCGCTGGCGCCCTCGATCCATGCGGCGGTCGCGCGGACGAACCGCTCCGCGGACAGCGGCTCGGCGCTGTGCAGCGGATTGAGCAGGATCAGGGCGAAGCCCTCCGGCAGGCGCGCCGCCAACTGGGCACGGACGTCGCCGACCAGGTGCGCGCCGAGCAGGGCGAGCACCACACGGGCCGCGCGCTCGGCTTCCTCCAAAGTGGCGTACTCGCCGCGTTCGGACACGTGGTCGAGGAACGCTTCGCGTCGCAGGGTCATCTCGGCCGCCCTCTTCTTCTTCGGACTGCACAGGGGATGCGGAGGGCGGAATGAGGGGGAGATCAGGTGTCCGCCCTCCGCATCGGTCCGGCTGGTGTCAGTCGGAGATCTCCTTGCGGCCGGATCCGACGCCGATGGAGATCTTGCGCGGCTTGGCGCGCTCGGCGATCGGGATGCGCAGGGTGAGCACGCCCGCGCTGTAGTCGGCCTGGATGTGCTCGGTGTCGAGGGTGTCGGCGAGCACGATCTGGCGGGAGAAGGCACCCAGAGGCCGCTCGGACAGCTCCATCTGTACGTCGTCGGCCTTCGTCACCGGCCGTCGCTCGGCCCTGACGGTCAGCATGTTCCGCTCGACGTCGATATCGATGGCGTCCGAGGTGACGCCGGGGAGGTCGAAGGCCACCACGTACTCGTCGCCCTCGCGGTAGGCGTCCATCGGCATCGCCGACGGCCGTGACCAGGTGCCAGGGCCCATGAGCTGCTGTGCCAGCCGGTCCAGCTCACGGAAGGGGTCAGTGCGCATCAACATCGTGAAACACCTCCAGCAGGTTCGGGCAGTTGCTGCCAATGCGCCTCGCTGACACCGTTGTAACATGTCATCGAGTGGATGACAAACATGATGTCGTCCACGTGATGACGACCAGAGGGAGATGCCCGTGACCGCAGGTGACCGGCCGTCCACGGCCAGCCCGAACGCCCACAGCCCGACGTCCTTCCTCGCTGCCGCGGCAGCGCTCCACGCCATAGACGACGCCCTGCGCGACGCCCGGAGAGAGTCCCCGGACACGTCCAACGGCCTCGGTCCGGGGCCGGAGCAGGTGCTGGCCTCCCTGATGCTGCTGAGGCAGGTGCGCGAGCAGCTCGCCGGATGGGAGACCGGACTGATCGAGACCGCCCGCGACGCGGGTGCCAGCTGGGCGGATCTCGCCGACCCCCTGGGCGTCGCCAGCCGCCAGGCCGCCGAACGCCGCTACCTGCGCGGCCGTCCCGGCCCGGCCGGATCCACCGGCGAGGAACGTGTCCAGGCCACCCGCGAACGCCGCGCCGCCCGGCGCACCACCGCCTCCTGGGCTCGCGCCAACGCGGCCGACCTGCGCCGACTCGCCGGCCAGATCACCGCCCTCACCGACCTGCCCAAAGCGGCCCGCGGCCCGCTCGGCGAGCTTCACACGGCCCTTGCCCAGGACGACCCCGCCGAGCTCATTCGCCCCCTCAATGCCGCACGCCCCCACCTGGCCACCGCCCACCCCGGCCTTGCGGCCCAACTCGACATGCTCACACCACCCTGAGGCCGAGTCCTCTCCGAGCCCCCTCGACCGTGCCCGTGCGCCCGAAGGAGTGCCGTCCCCGGGCCGGGCGAGTGTTTCGCGTGATCCGGGTACTCGCGTGCGGAATCGGAGGCAAGGGATGGGCTGAGCCGGGCAGCGCAGTCGGTACAGAAGGAGGCGGTCCGTGGGCCGGAAATCTGGCAGGGAGCCCGTCGAAGACCCTCCCGGGCGCCCGCCCGGAGAACGTCTCGCGGACGCCGTCGACGCGCGGCTGCCGTCGTACGACGGCGCGGGGAAACTTCTCCGCAAGGCGTTCCCCGACCACTGGTCCTTCCTCCTGGGGGAGTTGGCGCTGTACAGCCTGATCGTCCTGGTGCTCACCGGCGTGTGGCTGACCCTGTTCTTCACGCCCGACATGCATGAGGTGGTGTACGCCGGAAGCTACGGCCCGTTGCGCGGCGTCCGTATGTCGGAGGCGTTCGACTCCACCCTCCGGATCAGCTTCGACGTCCGCGGCGGACTGCTGATCCGGCAACTGCACCACTGGGCGGCGCTCGTCTTCATCGGCGCGATCGGACTGCACCTGCTGCGGATCTTCTTCACCGGGGCCTTCCGCCGACCGCGCGAGGCGAACTGGGTCATCGGCGTCACGCTGTTCGTGCTCGCCCTGGCCGAGGGCTTCGCCGGCTACTCGCTCCCCGACGACCTGCTCTCCGGCACGGGGCTGCGGATCGCCCAGGGCATCATGGCGTCCATCCCGGTCGTCGGCACCTACGTGAGCATGTTCGTGTTCGGCGGCCAGTTCCCCGGCCACGAGATCGTTCCCAGGCTGTACGGCATGCACATCCTGCTGCTGCCCGGCCTCCTGATCGGGCTCGTCACCGTGCATCTGATCCTCGTGTTCTATCTGAAGCACACCCAGTGGCGCGGCCCGGGCAGGACGAACGGCAACGTCGTCGGCAAACCCCTCTACCCCCAGTTCACGGCGACCTCGGGCGGCCTGTCGCTCATGGTCTTCGGCATACTGGCCGTGCTCGCCGCCGTCGCCCAGATCAACCCGGTGTGGACGTACGGCCCCTACCGCCCCGACCAGGTGTCGACCGGCTCCCAACCCGACTGGTACGTGGGTTTCCTGGAGGGCGCGCTGCGGCTGGTGCCGCCCTGGGAGACGAACATCGCCGGACACACCATCATGTGGAACGTGCTGCTCCCGGCCGTCGTCCTGCCCGGCCTGTTCTTCCTCGCCCTGTACGCCTACCCGTTCGTCGAACAGCGGCTGACGGGGGAGCGCGACCAGGAACACCACCTCTGCGACCGCCCGCGCGAACGGCCCGTCCGCACCGGCCTCGGCGTCGCCGGGATCGTCTTCTACGGCGTGCTGCTGATGGCCGGCGGCAACGACGTCGTGGCGCAGACGTTCCGGATCTCCCTGAACGCGCTGACCTGGGTACTGCGGATCGCCTTGGTCGTGGCGCCCGTGATCGCGTTCTTCGTCACCCGGACCCTGTGCCGTGCCCTCTTGGAGGCAGAACGGGAGCGCCTGACGAAGGGCGACGAATCAGGCGACGTACGGCAGTCCGTGAACGGCGGATACGAGAGCGACCATCTGCCCGTCGAGAAGTTCCGGCCGGGTGCGCCCAGGACACCCGCCGCCGTCAGTCCTCCTGGCCCACGCCCCGGTTCGCGTACTGGAACACCATCCCGAGAACTCCCCGAGCCAGAACACCGAAGCCGATGAGCAGCAGCCACAGCCCGTAGACCACGCCCGTGCACACGACCGCGAAGCCAAGAGCCGTGATCAGCGGCCAGGGGCTCTGCGCCGGGAAGAACTCCAACGGGCCCGCACCGTCGGCCACTTCGGCGTCGGTGCGGTCCTGGGGGCGCCGCCCCTTGCGGCGGTACTGGACCGCGCAGAAGAACGAGACGAGCGCTGCCATCAGGAAGGCGACCGCCAGCGCCGCCGTCCCGGCCGGGTCCCTTGACCACCAGCCGTAGAGGGCGGCGGCACCGGCGAAGAACACCGCCACACCGCCGAAGAGCAGGGCCTCCACCTTCATCGCGGTCCCTCCGCCTTGGTCAGTTCGATGATCTCGGGGTGGTGCAGGTCGAAGGCCGGAGATTCGGACCGCACCCGGGGGAGGGCCACGAAGTTGTGGCGGGGCGGCGGACAGGACGTCGCCCATTCCAGCGCGCGCCCGTAGCCCCACGGGTCGTCCTCCTCCACGCGACGTCCGTGCTTCGCCGTGTGCCAGACGTTGTACAGGAAGGGCAGGGTGGAGATCCCGAGCAGGAACGCCCCGACGGACGAAAGGGTGTTGAGGGCCGTGAATCCGTCGGCGGGCAGGTAGTCCGCGTACCGGCGCGGCATTCCCGCCTCTCCGAGCCAGTGCTGCACCAGGAACGTCAGGTGGAAGGCGGGGAACAGCAGCCAGAAGTGCAGCTTGCCGAGCCGCTCGTCCAGCATCTTCCCGGTGAACTTGGGCCACCAGAAGTAGAAGCCGCCGAACATCGCGAAGACGACGGTGCCGAACAGGACGTAGTGCAGATGCGCCACGATGAAATACGAGTCCGTGAGATGGAGGTCGAGCGGCGGCGACGCGATCAGGACGCCGCTGAGGCCGCCGAGCAGGAACGACACCAGGAACCCAGCTGACCACAGCATCGGGGTCTCGAACGACAGGGATCCCTTGCGCATGGTGCCGATCCACGCGAAGAACTTGATGCCGGTGGGGACCGCGATCAGGAACGACATGAGGGAGAAGAACGGCAGCAGCACCGCCCCGGTGGCGAACATGTGGTGCGCCCACACGACCGACGACAGCATCGTGATGGCGATGGTCGCGCCGATCAGCGGCAGATACCCGAAGAGCGGTTTACGGGAGAACACCGGCAGGATCTCCGAGATGATCCCGAAGAACGGCAACGCCACGATGTAGACCTCTGGATGCCCGAAGAACCAGAACAGGTGCTGCCACAGCAGGGCGCCGCCGTCCGCCGCGTCGAAGACGTGCGCCCCGAACTTCCGGTCCGTCTCCAGGGCGAGCAGGGCCGCCGTCAGGACGGGAAAGGCGGGGAGCACCAGGATCGAGGTGAACAGGATGTTCCAGGTGAAGATCGGCATCCGGAACATCGTCATTCCGGGCGCGCGCAGACACAGGATGGTGGTGATGAAGTTGACCGCGCCGAGGGTCGTCGAGACGCCCGTCACCACCAGCCCCATCACCCACAGGTCACCGCCCGCGCCGGGGGAGTGGTAGGAGCTGTTCAGCGGCGCGTAGGCGAACCAGCCGAAGGCCGCGGCGCCGCCGGGCACCAGGAACCCCGACACGACCATCAGGCCGCCGAACAGGTACATCCAGTAGGACAGCGCGTTGAGGCGAGGAAAGGCGACGTCGGGAGCGCCGATCTGCAACGGCATCACGGCGTTCGCGAACCCCGCGAACATGGGGGTGGCGAACAGCAGCATCATGATCGTGCCGTGCACCGTGAAGAGCTGGTTGTAGGTGTGCTCGTTCATGAACTGCAGCCCGGGACGGGCGAGTTCGGCACGCATCCCCAGCGCCAGCAGTCCGGCGAACAGGAAGAAGCAGAAGGCCGTGACCATGTAGAGCTTGCCGATCACCTTGTGATCGGTCGTGGAGGCCCAGCGCAGCAGCGCACGTCCCAGCGAGGGTGTGCCCACCTCGTCCTGCCGTGTGTCGTCGCGTCGTTCCGACAGTTCGGTCATGCTCCTCCTCCGGCGAAAGAACCCCGGGCGAGTTCCCCGGCGGCCCCCTGGGAAACGGGCGATGTCACGACGGCCGAAGGGGGCTCCGGGCCGCGACGGTACCGCCGGGACCGGCGAGATCCGTCCGTGCCACGAGGGCGCGGGGGACGACAGCGACGTTCGGAGCAACGATCACGACAGGAGGACGGTTTTTTATCGCCGCGCCGACCGGGTACCCGGTGCCCATGACGACACAGAGCGGACTTCAGAACGCACTCCAGTACCTCGCCGCGTCCGACGCCGCGAGGGGGGCGCTCGGCGCTTTTGTCGGCGGTCTCGTTGTCGTGGGTCTGCTGACGTGGGCGGTCTGGCTGGGTATGAAGGTGCGGCGGCGGGAGCCGCGGCCGCCCCGACCGGACGAACACCCCAAGCTGCCGGAGTCCGGACCCGTACGGGAAGTGCGTGAGGTGCGGGAGCCGGACGAGGTCCCCCAGGCCGCCGACGAGAGCGAGCGGCTCAGGCCGAGCAACCTTCACGCCTCAGGGAGCCGACGCGGCGAGAGCCAGGACGTTCCCAAGTGGGAGCCCGGTTCCAGCGGTTCCTTCGGGAGCGGTGGGTCCGGCAGGAAGTAACCAGGTGAGCGGATGAGCCGACCCGGGGACGCGCACCGGCACGATGCCTCGGGTCCGGGCGCGTACGACGCGACCCCTTATCTGCCGGAGCGCGGCGGGCTGCCCGCGCACCGGCAGGCGGCGGCCGAGTGCCGGGGCTGCCCCCTCTTCGAGAAGGCCACCCGGGCGGTCTTCGGCAAGGGCACGTCCACAGCGCGGATCGTGCTCGTCGGGGAGCAGCCCGGGGACCAGGAGGACAGGCGGGGCGAGCCCTTCGTGGGACCGGCCGGCCAACTGTTGGACAAGGCCCTGGCAGAGGCCGGGATCGACCGGGACAGTACGTATGTCACCAACGCGGTGAAGCACTTCAAGTTCACCCTCGCCGAAAGCGGCAAACGCCGTATCCACAAGCCGCCGGACCTGCGCGAGCTGACCGCCTGCCGGCCCTGGCTCCGGGCCGAGCTGCGCCTGATCCGGCCGGAGGTGGTCGTGGCCCTCGGCGCGACGGCCGCGAAGGCGCTGCTCGGACGCTCGTTCCGCGTGACCAAGGACCGCGGAACCCTGATTCCGCTACCGGACGAGGACGGAGGCGGCGAGGTGGCGGAGCGCTGGGCGATGGCGACGATTCATCCGTCGGCCGTGCTGAGGTCCGACGACAGGGAAGCCGCCTACGCGGGGCTGGTGGCGGACCTGGAAGTCGCCGCGAGGGCCTTGCGGAGGGACGACAGCTGATCGCGCCGAGCGGCCGGCTGTCTGTCAGTGGCCGGTGGCGTCGGAGAAGTGCACGTCGTCGGCGGTGGTGATGTGTGCGGCCATGTTGCGTTCCATCATCCGCAGGGCGGCTTCGGCCAGGTCCTGGTGGATGTGGGCGACGGCGTCGCGGGGCACGGTCACTTTCAGGTGCCGGATGTGGGCGTCGAGCGCGGAGTAGAGCACGCACTGCTCGGTGACCTGTCCGCAGAGCACCACCTGGTCGACGTCTTCCTGGCCGAGGAGATAGCTGAGCGGGGTCTCGTAGAAGGCGGAGTGTCGTGCCTTGACGACGAACAGCGAGCTGTCGTCGGGGGCGACGGCCCGCACCAGGTCCGCGTGCGGGCCGCGCAGCGCGGCCTCCAGGAGTTCGCCGTGGTGGGAGCGCCACTGGCCGAAGTTGTCGTTGACGTAGATGACAGGGACGCCGGACCGGCGCGCGCGTTCCAGCAGCCTGGTTACTCCGGGCAGGCATGCCTTCACGGAGGGCAGCAGCAGGTCGGCGTCGTCGTGGTCGTACGTGTTGATCATGTCGATGACGATCAGCGCGGTCTCTGCCATGCCTACCACCAAGGGAAAAGGGGAGCCCCGAGCAGCCGCGGTTTCCGTTTTCGAGAAGGTTCAGGCCGTCAGGGTCCGGTCGTTCCGAGTCGGGCCTGCCCCATGTCGGCGGGCCGCCGCGTCCGCCTGCTCCTCGGCGAGCAGCCGGTCCGCCGTGGTGAGGGCTTCCCTGATCTCGCCGGTCCCGGTGACCGCGCACAGCGTGTTCGCGATGTCCTTGAGGGTGTTCCGCCTTGCCGCTGTGTCGTGTTCGAGCATCCGCACGCACGCTTCGGCGTAGCGAGCCAGCAGCACGCGCAGGATCCGGGGAGGGGGAGTGACCATGCGAAGCGGCTCCTTGTTCTGAAGTGACTCGCTCCCCGGGTGTCCCGCCAGGCACGTTTCATGCGTGGTCGTGGTTACCCGCGCGCCTACGGACCATGGGTCATTCGCCCCGCTCTTTCAGGGGTGGCGTCGCTCCGCGGCGGTGCGGTGGCGTTCGTTGTAGGCCCGTGCCGACCGGTCGTTGAGCGCGCTGCCCACCGAGCGCAGGCGTTCGCCGAGGGTGCGTGGGGCGACCGGTTCGACGTCGATACCCGGCCGCAGCTCAGGCTCGTCCTCCGCGCTCGGCAGCAGTGCGGTCGCCACGTGGCTGAGCCGTGAGGTGAGTACCGGGGCGAGGCCGTGGGCCTTGTCGGCCGCGCGAGCGGCAGGGGTGAGCACGAGACGGAGGCGGCGGCGCTGCACGGCGGTGACGATCCGATCGGCCGCGCGGCGCGCGTCCATCGATATCAACGGTGTGCCCGAGAGAGCGGAGAACCAGGCGAATTCGCGCGGCCGGTCACCGCCGAACAGGGCGTGCAGATGCGAGCCGGTGCGCATGAGGCCCGGATGTACGGCCGTCACGGACACACCGTCGCGTGCCGCCTCCGCGTACAGCCCTTCGGCCAAGGCCCCCACGGCGGCCTTGGCGCACGAGTACGGCAGCAGATGCGGTACGGCGAGCAGACCGCCCACCGAGCCGATCAGGGCCAGCCGTCCGCCGGCCCGGCTCTCGCGCAGGCGGGGGAGCGCTTCCAGACTGGTGTTCAGTGCGCCGTAGAAGATCGTGTTCATCGCGTCGTCGAATCCGGCCGCGCCGACGGTCTCGGCGGGTGCGACCTGGATGATGCCGGCGTTGGCGATGACCACGTCCACGCTTCCGAGGTCCGCGGCTGTCCCATGGAACAGGTCGGCGACGGACTGTTTGTCGCGCACGTCGGTCACGACGGTGCGAACCGAGCCCGTGGGATGGCGTTGCCGCAGCAGCTCGCCGGCCCGCTCGAGCTCGGCGGTGTCGCGCGCGGCGATGGTCACGCGGCAGCCGCGCCGCATCAGCTCGTCGGTGAGGAGGAGGCCCAGACCGCGTGAGCCGCCGGTGACCACGGCGGACAGGTCGTGCAGGGGCTCGGTCGAACGAGACGGCGGTGGTGTCGACATGGAATGTCTCCCTGTGCGACTGAGGACGGAATCCCCGGTACCGCTGAGTACCCCCCTCGCGGACCGGTAATCCGATGCCGGCCGGACTCCGTCTCCGAGCGTGCGCCCCGGCAGCCCACTTGACGGCGACCGATGGTTGAGGGTGCGCACAGCGGACACCCGGCCGTTCTCATCACTGGTCGAAGGACAAGCGAGGAGGCGGACAGTATGCGCGCTCTGACCTGGCAGGGTCGACGGGACGTCCGGGTGGAGACGGTCCCCGATCCCGTGATCGAGCAGCCCGACGACGTGATCGTGCGCATCACGTCCACCGGTATCTGCGGTTCCGATCTGCACCTGTACGAAGTCCTCGGGCCGTTCCTGGACCCGGGCGACATCCTGGGACACGAACCCATGGGTGTCGTCGAGGAGGCCGGCCCCGAGGTGCACGCCGTCGCGCGCGGGGACCGGGTCGTCATCCCGTTCAACGTCTGCTGCGGCACCTGCTTCATGTGTGCCCAGGGCCTTCACTCGCAGTGCGAGACGACACAGGTGCGCGCCTACGGTTCCGGTGCCTCCCTCTTCGGCTACACCAAGCTGTACGGGCAGGTGCCGGGCGGGCAGGCCGAGTACCTGCGGGTGCCGTTCGGCAACAACCTGCCGATCAAGGTGCCCGACGGGCCGGCCGACGACCGTTTCGTCTACCTCTCCGACGTGCTGCCGACCGCCTGGCAGGCCGTCGAGTACGCGGCGGTGCCACCCGGTGGAACGCTCACCGTGCTCGGGCTCGGCCCGATCGGCGACATGGCCGCGCGTATCGCCCGGCACCGGGACGCCGGCCTCGTCATCGGCGTCGACCTCGTGGACGAACGACTCGACCGCGCCTCCGCGCACGGTGTGACCTGCCTGGACCTGCGCCGGCACGAGAAGGACCTCGGGGACGCGGTGCGTGAACTGACCGGTGGGCGCGGCACCGACGCGGTGATCGACGCGGTCGGCATGGAGGCGCACGGGAACCCGGTGACCAAGGCCGCTCAGTGGGCGACCGCGCTGCTGCCCGACGCCTTGGCCCAGCCGTTCATGGAGAAGGCGGGAGTGGACCGGCTCGGCGCGCTGTACGCGGCGATCGATCTCGTACGTCGTGGCGGGACCGTCTCGCTCTCCGGGGTGTACGGCGGTGCCATGGACCCGCTGCCGTTGCTGCGCATGTTCGACAAGCAGCTCCAGTTCCGGATGGGCCAGGCGAACGTATGGCGCTGGGTGCCGGAGATCCTGCCGCTGCTCATCGACGAGGACCCCCTCGGCGTGGACGGTTTCGCCACCCACCACCTGCCGCTTGAGGACGCGCCCCAGGCCTACGCGACCTTCCAGGCCAAGCGGGACGGCATGGTCAAAACCCTGCTGCGTCCCTGACCAGGCGCAGCCCGAACAGCACCACGCCCAGCACCGGCGCCAGCCGAACCTGTCGCAACAGCCCATCGGAGACGTAGGGGAGCGATGACCCGACCGGCTGGTCCTCGGGCCACGCCGGTGTGGCGGCACGGGAGCGGACGCCGCGTTGGGGACACTGCGGTCCGGCGCCGCGCAGGCGGCGGATTCCCCCTCTGGCTGGAGAAACGTGGTGCGACTTCCCCTGCTTCGGGCCGCCTTGGCGGCCTCGGTGCTCGTGGCGTCCGGAGCGGCCGCCGCCCCGGTCCGGGCCGACGGCAAGCCCCGGCCCCGGGCCGTCGACGACCTCGCGCGATACGTCAACCCGTTCGTCGGCACCGCCCCCGGCGGGACCGACTTCGGGCACGGCGGCGGCGCCGGCAACACGTTCCCAGGGGCCTCGGCACCGCTCGGCGGGGTGCAGTGGAGCCCCGACACGGTGACCTACCAGCACGGCGGCTACTCCTACGGCGACAACCGCATCCGCGGCTTCAGCCTCGCGCACATCTCCGGAGCCGGCTGCGCCGCCTACGGCAACGTGCCCTTCATGCCCACCCAGGACGCCGCACCGCCGGCGTACGCCACCTTCTCGCACGCCAACGAGCAGGCGGCGCCCGGCAGTTACCACGTCACCTTCGAGAACGGCATCGGCACCGATCTGACCACCACCCAGCGCTCGGGCATCGCCCGCTTCACCTATCCGGCGACCGACACCCGCCCCGCCGCCCTGAGCATCGACGCGGCCAAGGCGTTCACCGCGGCCACCGGATCGGTCGACATCGGCACCAACACCCTGTCCGGCTACAGCGACAGCGGCGCCTTCTGCAAGTCCAAGAACCGCTACCGGCTCTACTTCCACGCCACCTTCGACCAGCCCTTCGCCCAGGCCACCCACCCCGACGGCAGAGCCGGCGCGGCCATGGTCACCTTCGCCCCCGACGTGCGCACGGTGACCGCCCGGGTCGGCGTCTCCTTCGTCGACGTCGAGGGCGCGCGGCGCAACGCACTGACAGAGCAGAAGGCGCGGTCCTACGACGCCATCCAGCAGGCCGTACGCGCCGACTGGAACCGGTGGCTGAACCGCATCACCGTCGACGGCGGCACGGACGCCCAGCGCCGCGTCTTCTACACCGCCCTCTACCACGCCCTCCTGCACCCCAGCGTCTTCAGCGACACCGACGGCCGCTACATCGGAATGAACGGCACCGTCCACCAAACCCGGGCCGGGCATGTGCAGTACGCGAACTTCTCCGGCTGGGACGTCTACCGCTGCCAGGTCCAGCTCCTGGCCCTGCTCGCACCGCGCGAGGCCTCCGACATCGCGCAGTCCGTCCTCAACCAGGGCCTCCAGGCAGGCTACTTCGACCGCTGGACCCTCGCGAACGGCGGCAGCGGCGTCATGGTCGGCGACCCGCTCCCCGCCATCGCCTCCGCCGTGCACGCCTTCGGCGCCACCGACTTCGACGCGACCGCACTGCTGCGCACGGCCCTCGCCGGCCGACACGACGACCGCCAGCGCCCCGGACACCTGCAGTACGACACCCTCGGCTACGTCCCCGCCGGCACCAAGGGCGTCTGGGGCTCGGTCTCCACCACCCTCGAATACGCCGTCGCCGACTACGCGCTGGCCCAACTCGCGCACCGACTGGGTGACTCGACCGCCTACGACACCCTGCTGCGCGCCTCCGGGAACTGGCGCAACCTCTTCAACCCCGCCACCGGCTACCTCCAGCCCCGCGCCGCCGACGGGACCTGGCCGGCCTTCACCCCGGCCCAGAAGACGGAGTACGTGGAGGGCAACGCCGCCCAGTACACGTGGATGGTTCCGCAGGACCTGCCCGGCCTGTTCGCCGCGATGGGCGGCGACGCGGCCGTCACCGCCCGCCTCGACACCTTCTTCACCAGCCTCAACGCCGGTGCCGGCGAGCCCTACGCCTACCTCGGCAACGAGCCCTCGTTCGCCACCCCTTGGGCCTACACCCACGTCGGCCACACCGACCGCGCCGGGGCCGTCGTGCAGCGCGCCCTGTCCACGCTGTTCAGCGACACCCCCGGCGGACTGGTCGGCAACGACGACCTCGGCGCCATGTCGTCCTGGGCGGTGTGGGCGAGCCTCGGCCTGTACCCCGAGGTCCCCGGCAGCGCCCGACTCACCCGCAGCGCACCGCTGTTCCCCACCGCCACCGTCCACCGGGGCGACGGCACCTCGCTCACGGTCGGCGCCGCGTCGCCCAAGCAGTCACTCCGGTAGCGGAGTTCGAACGGGACGGGCCGCGGGTCCGGGAGCGGCCGTCACCTCGGTCGGTGCGAGTGCGCCGTGCGGTCCGTCGCACTCCACCACCACCCGCACCGGCGCCTCGCACCCGGTGTGCCGGACGTCCAGGACCGGGCCCGCGGGATCGGCGGCATAGGCCTCGCCCCACTGCCGCAGGGCCATGAGGACCGGCCACAGATCACGGCCCTTGGCCGTCAACCGGTACTCGTGCCGAGTCCGGCTCCCCGCCTGCCGGTAGGGCACGGTCGTCAGGATGCCGGCCGCGACCAGCTTGCGGAGCCGGTCGGACAGCACCGCGTCCGAGAGCCCGATATGGCGCCGGAAGTCGTCGAAACGGCGGACCCGGATGAAGGCGTCCCGCAGGATCAGCAGGGTCCACTTCTCGCCGACGAGATCGAGCGTGCTCTGGACCGGACAGTTCTCCGTGCTCACATCGAGCCATTCCATGCCGCCACCATAGCCACCTGGCTCTGTCATTGACAGCCAGCCGTCACCGGATCTAGCTTTCATCGTGGAAGCCAGACTGGGAGGTAACGCCGTATGGGACGGTCACGCACTTACGAGTGGGAGGACCCGGGGGTCTCGGCGGCCGCCGTCGGACAGGCCACGGGTCTGGAGTTCCTGCGGGAGCTGATCGGCGGGCGGCTGCCCGCGCCGCCCATCGGCGCCACCCTGAACTTCACCCTCGACGAGGTGGAGCACGGACGCGCGGTGTTCTCCCTGATACCGGGGGAGGAGCACTACAACCCCATCGGCAGCGTGCACGGCGGGGTCTACGCGACCCTGCTCGACTCCGCCGCGGGCTGCGCGGTGCAGTCCACCCTGCCGCGGGGCATGGGGTACACCTCGCTCGACCTGACCGTGAAGTTCCTGCGCCCGATCACGGCCGACACCGGGCGGGTCCGCGCCGTAGGTACCGTCCTCAACGGCGGACGGCGCACCGCGCTCGCCCAGTCCGAGCTGTTCGACGAGAAGGACCGGCTGCTCGCGCACGCCACCAGCAGTTGCCTGCTGTTTCCCGTCCCGGGTGCGTGACCCGGGACGGCGAAAATCCGCCTGTCCCCCGCGCAGGCGGATCCGTACCGTCAACTCCCTTGATCCACAAGGTCGAAGGCGCTGACGGAACGCTGTGAATTCTGCCTGGCGCCATGGCCGTGGTGATATGGGGAGAAGTACGTAGGTAGGTGCGTACGTGGAAATGACACACGCGGGATCGTGAGGCGTATGACGGGCGGGGCGGCCGGGGCGTACGAACGCATGCTGGCGGTGGCGGTGGCCGCGCTGCACGAACGGGACCCCGAGCGGCTGTGGCCGATGGTCGCCGAGGCCCTGCCGGGCCTGATCGGGGGAGAGGCGCTGATCTACAAGCTCGGCGAATGGACCGACCGGACCGGCGCGATGGGGCTCTCGCCCGCCGCCGCGGCACACTTCGGACGGCTCGACGGCATCGATGGCATCGGGGCCATCGGGGACGAGGCGATGGCGGTGCTGCGCAGGGGGTACCCCTTCGCGGACCACTACGTCACGGCCGGTGCCGCCCGCCGACCCGGGACCGCCCGACGGATGGCCGGGAAGGGCTGGGCGGACAGTCGCACCGCGGGCACGATCAGCAGGTTGATGGACGCCGACCACGTCCTCGCGCTCCCGCTGCCGGGCACGGCCACCCCGGTCACCGGCTGCATGGTCTACCGCGCGGGCGGCGACTTCACCGAGGACCACGTCCGGATCGCCGAGCAGATGCAGCCCCTGCTGGCCGGCGTGGAACAGCAGCGGCAACTCCTCGAACGCTGGCGCGCGACCACGACACCACCCGAGGCGACGGCGGAGTCCGGGCTCACTCCCCGCCAGGTCACCGTCCTCCTCCTGCTCGCCGACGCCCTCACCGCCTCGGCCATCGCCCACCGCCTGGGCATCTCCGTCCGCACGGTGCACAAACACGTCGAGAGCCTGTACCGGAAGCTGGGCACCCGCGACCGCGTGAGCACGGTGCTGCGGGCGCAGGAGATCGGGCTGCTGCCACGGCGGACGGGACGCTGAGCCGCAGGGCCACTGCCCCGAACCCCGTCGATGCCCGATGATCGCTCTGGACCCCCGGATCCCCAGGACCCGCACCCGGCACCGACAGGAGCTCCCTTCCGTGACGTACGACATCACCGCCCTGCGCGCCCTGTTCCCCGCCCTGGACGCGGGGACCGCCCACTTCGACGGCCCGGGCGGCACCCAGACGCCCCGCCCGGTCATCGAGGCCATCACCCGGGCGCTGGCGAACCCCTTGTCGAACCGCGGCCAGGTGACCTCGGGCGAGCGCAACGCCGAAACCATCGTCATCGCGGCCCGCACTGCCATGGCCGACCTCCTCGGCGCGCGGCCTTCGGGCATCGTCTTCGGCCGCAGCGCCACCCAGCTCACCTACGACTTCGCCCGTACCCTCGCCATGACCTGGTCGCCCGGGGACGAGGTCGTGGTCACCCGACTCGACCACGACGCCAACATCCGCCCCTGGATCCAGGCCGCCGAGCGGGTCGGCGCCACCGTCCGCTGGGCGGACTTCGACCCCGCGACCGGCGAACTGACCCTCGACCACCTCCGCGCCGCGCTGTCCGACCGCACCCGGCTGGTCGCCGTCACCGCCGCCTCCAACCTGATCGGCACCCGGCCCGCGATCCCCGAGATATCCCGTCTGGCCCACGAGGCGGGCGCCCTGGTCCATGTCGACGGCGTCCACTACACCGCGCACGCCCTGGTCGACATCGGGCCGCTCGGCGCGGACTTCTTCGTGTGTTCGCCGTACAAGTTCCTCGGCCCGCACCACGGCGTCCTCGCCGCCCGGCCCGAACTGCTCGACACCCTGCGCCCCGACAAGCTCCTGCCGTCCTCCGACATGGTGCCCGAACGCTTCGAACTCGGCACCCTGCCCTACGAGTTGCTCGCGGCCACCAGCGCCGCCGTCGACGTCCTCGCCGGCCTCGACCCGGACGCCACCGGCACCCGCCGCGAGCGCCTGACCGCGAGCCTGGCCGCACTCCACCGGCACGAGGAGACCCTGCGCACCCGCATCGACGAGGGCCTCGCCGCGCTCGACGGCATCACCGTCCACTCGAAGGCGGCCCACCGCACACCCACCGTGCTGCTCACGCTCGACGCGTCCTTCGGTGAACACGGCACCCAGGACGCCTCCCGCTTCCTGGCGGAACGCGACGTCCACGCACCGTCAGGCTCCTTCTACGCCCTCGAAGCCTCCCGCCGACTCGGCCTGGGCGACTCGGGCGGCCTGCGCATCGGCCTCGCGCCCTACACCAGCGCCGAGGACGTCGAACGGCTGCTGACCGGACTGGAGTTGTTCCTGAAGCGGGCGGCTCACTGACGATCGGGTCCACTGCGGGCGCCGGGTTCGCTGGCGTCGAACCTGCGCACCTCATTGCGTATGCGCGTGCCCCACGTGGCGAGGAGCGCCGTGACCTCCGGAGTGGCGACATGCCGGTCGAGGGCGTCCTGGGACGTCCACTGTTCGAGCACCGTGACGGCTCCGGTCGCCGCGGCCTCCACGCAGAACGACATCAGCACGTTGCCCGGGTTGGCCGCCGCGAGCGGGTACGACGTCGCCCGTGCCTCGGCTACGAACGTCTCGACGTCCTCGACGGGAACGAAGACCCGGCCGGCGATGATGACGGCCGTCCGGGCGTCGTCCTGGAGCTTGTTCTGGGAGCTCATCAATCTTCCTCGTCCTTCCTCGTCTGTCGTGTTCGGTCAGGCGGTGTGCTGGTAGGCGGAGTAGGTGAGATAGCCCGCGTCGCCGCCCTGGAAGTACGTGGCCGGATCGGCGGGCGCGACCGGTAGGCCGGTACGGAGCCGTTCCACCAGGTCGGGGTTGGCGAGGAAGGCGCGGCCGAAGCTGATCAGATCCGCCCCCAGGCCGAGCCAGTGGTCGGCGGCGGCCCGGTCGGCCTGCTTCGGGCCCATGGGGAGCACCGGGTTCATGACCAGGGTGCCCGGCCAGGCGCGGCGCAGCCCGATCAGCACCTCTTCCTCGGCGGTCGCCTCCAGGTGTACGTATGCCAGGTCGTGGCGGGCGAGTTCGGCGAGCAGAGCCGCGTACAGCTCCGGCACCTCCCTCTCCTCGACGCCCCAGAAGGTGCCGCCCGGGGAGAGTCTGATCGCGGTGCGGGCCGCGCCCACGGCGTCCACCGTGGCGGCGACCGCCTCGACGACGAAGCGGATGCGGTGGGCGATCGGGCCGCCGTAGCAGTCGGTGCTTAGGTTGGCGTTGGACGACAGGAACTGCGAGGTCGGACGCACCTGCCTCGACGAAGTACGCCAAAGCCTCGCCGCCGCCGATGAAACAGCCTGCTGACAGTCCGAACGTCAATGATCTGCGGGCCCTTGAAGGCGACGAGCGGCAACAACCGCTGAACTGGCTGGTGTTGTGAGTACTTCGGTGGCGTCGAGGGCCGGGTGTGTGAGGTAGAAGAGGCGCAGGTCGTCGACCGTGACCCGGTCGTCGTCCGCGAAGGCATCGGCCGTGCGACGGGCCAGCTCCTCGTCGTGTTCCACGGTGATCAGCCGGGCACCAGCGCCGAGCCCACTGTGCAGCCAGGCGGTACCCACGCCCAGACTTCCTGCGGTTTCGAGGCGACGGCGGCCACCTTGAGCAGCCTGCCTACCTCCGGGATGCAGCTCCACTTGATGCCCTCCTCGGACGCGACCCGCTCAGCGGCCATCACACGTGACGGAACAGCGCGCCCTGTCATCTGCCGAGGCGGATGAAGGAAAAAAGAGGTGGCCAATGACGGGAAAATGATGGATTTCCCCCTTCAGTAGTGCCCTGCGTCGCCCCTACCGTTGCGTCCGTGTAAACGGCCCGGTCGTCGGCTGATCAGCGCTTCGGGTCGGCGTGACGGTTCCTGGAGGGAGAAGGCGATGGCGCCTGCGGACCCGGTCATCGGAAGCCGATGGCAGGCGTTGACGGGGGAGGGGCTGTCTCATGGCGCCGTGCTGCGGCTCGGCCGCCGGCCGCCCTCTCGCCGCCGTGGGGCCGGGCGTCGTGAAGCCGGGGAGCGCACCTGCCCGTTTCCTCCACCGGCCCGCGTTCCTCTACCCCGGCGTGGTTCTCACCCTCACCCGAACCTCAGAAAGGCCACGGCATGACCACCTCCCCCCTGAACAGGATCGCCGGTGCCCCCATCTCGTGGGGTGTGTGCGAAGTGCCCGGCTGGGGCTACCAGTTGACGCCCGAACGGGTGCTGAAGGAGATGCGCGAGGTCGGCCTGGCCGCCACCGAGTTCGGCCCCGAGGGCTTCCTGCCCGCCGCGCCGGACGCCATGGCCCGGACGCTCGCAGACCACGACCTGCACGCGGTCGGCGGCTTCACCCCGCTGCTGCTGCATGTGCCCGGCCACGACCCGCTGCCCGAGGCCGAACAGCTTCTGGAGGGCTACGCCGCCTCGAAGGCGGAGGTGCTGGTCCTGTCCGCCGTCACTGGCCAGGACGGCTACGACTCCCGGCCCGAACTCGACGCCGACGGCTGGAAGCTGCTGCTCTCCAACCTCGACCGGGTCGCCTCGCTCGCCGCCGAACGCGGCGTACGGGCCGTCCTGCACCCGCACGTCGGCACGATGATCGAGAACGGCGACGAGGTCCGCCGCGTCCTGGAGCACTCGGCGATCTCCCTCTGCCTCGACACCGGCCACCTGCTCATCGGAGGCACCGACCCCGCCGAGCTCACCCGGCAGGCGCCCGAGCGCATCGCCCACACCCACATGAAGGACGTGGACGCCTCCCTCGCCGCCAAGGTCCAGTCCGGACAGCTCAGTTATACCGAGGCCGTGAGCAAGGGCATGTACCGCCCGCTCGGTGCGGGAGACGTGGACGTCCAGGCCATCGTCACGCACCTCAGCGCACGCGGCTACGACGGCTGGTACGTCCTCGAACAGGACACCATCCTCACCGAGGAGCCCACGGCCAAGGGGCCCGTCGAGGACGTGTGGGCCAGCGCGGAGCACCTGCGCACGGTGCTGCGGGGCGTCGCGTAGCCGTACCGAAATATCGGCCGACGAACTTCTGGCCGCTTGCCGGACCACTGCGGGCGAACGCCGCTCCCCCGACGAGGCGGATATTTCGGGCCCTCTTCGAGGGCGCCGGCCTACGGACCTTGGGAAGTCGACGTCTGGGCTGGGGAGTTCGCCGCACTGGCGGGCGCCTGCCGATTGGGTGGATGCCCGGCTCGGGGTTGTGCCGCTGCCGTGGTCCAACCTCAGGACCGTGCACGGCGGTCTACGGCTCGTCGAGGCGGCCGGGCATCCGGCGGGCGGCCTCACCATCGATGTCCGGCACAGCGAGCGCGCGGTCAGCGTTCGTAGACGCCGGTCAGCCGCGCGCGGCCGGCGACGCTTGCGGTGATCGCGGGTAGGAGGGCGCGGGGCCGGGCCCGGTCGATCGGTGTGGTGCCGGGGGCGTTGGCCACGGCGGCCGAGAGGGCGAACAGTTGGAAGACGTAGCGGTGTGGGCCGTGGCCCTTGATGGGTGCGGGGCCGTGGTAACCGCGGCCGATGGTTGAGCGCAACACCCTTACGCCGGGGCCCGGTTGCCGGGAGGACAGGGCGCCGGGTTCCAGGTGTCCGGCCCTCGGGTCGATCAACGCGAGGCAGTGCACGGCCGGTTTGGCGATCGGGACGTCGATGTCCTCGACCACGAGCAGCAGTTGTGCGGTGCCGGAGGGGAGCGGCGACCAGGCCAGGTGGGGCGACAGGTCGGCGCCGTCGACGCTCTTCGCGCAGTGCTTAAGCGGCATGGCCTCGCCGTCGGAGAAGTCCTGGCTCGTGAGGGTCAGCAGCTCGGGGCCCCGTAGGTTGGGCAGGTTCCACGCGGTGTGGGTCTCACCCGCTCTGCGGTTGGCCAGGAGTCGGCCGAGCAGGGTCATCGCGGCGCTTCCACCATGGCGATGACCAAGGCGGCGGTCTGGTCGGGTTCGTCGATGCGGTCGTCCCAACCGGTCGGCAGAGCACCGGCATTCAGTGACTGTCGGGTGTCAGTACGCCCCGGCGCGCGTCCGGTGACGACCTTGACCGGATCGACGATGCCCTTCTGCGAGTCGGTTGATGTCGGTGGCATGGGGTTGCTCCTCCTCGGGTTGCCGGGCTCGGGGTGCGGTGGGCTCAGCCGTCGGCTACTTGTCCGGTCGCGCGAGGACCTCGCCGGTGGCGGCCTCGCGCGGTGCCGGGAACTTGGCCGTGGGGCGGGTGCCGGTGCCGCGCAGAAAGGAGGCGATCGCGGCGAGAAGGGCGAGCGTGGCGCCGAAGGCGAACACGATGACCAGGCCGGAGTGGAAGGGGCCCGATATCAAGGTCGGGAAGAACTCGCTTCCGGTGAGGGTCTCTTGCTGTGCCGCCGTCAGATGGGCCAGGACACCGCTGGGCTGGAGCAGGTGGTGGACCGGATTGACGCCCAACTGGGCGGCGAACAGGGACGAGACCGGGGGCAGGCCGCCGACCTGGGCGGCGACATGGGCCGGGACGCCCTGCTGTTGCAGGCCGGCGGTGAGGGTGTGCGGGAGGCTCCTGGCCAGCCCGGCGATCATGAGGGAGAAGAACACACCGATGGAGACGGCGGTGCCGGAGTTCTGGAAGGTGGCGCGCATACCGGAGGCGACACCGCGCGACCGGGCGGGCACACTGCCCATGATCGAGGAGGAGTTGGGGGAGGCGAACATGCCGCTCGCGATCCCGTTGAGTGCGATCAGCATCGCGAAGACCGGGTAACCGAAGTCGATCGGCAGGGACATCAGGCCCAGGAAGCTGGCGCCGAACAGCAGCGCGCCGCCGGTGGCCAGGCCCCGGGAGCCGAGGCGGTCGGAGAGATAGCCGGAGACGGGGCCGGCCGCGAGGAACCCGGCGGTCAGCGGCAGCATGAAGATGCCGGCCCACAGCGGTGTGTCGCTGTAGTGGTAGCCGTGCAGCGGAAGCCAGATGCCCTGCAACCAGATGATCAGCACGAACTGCATCCCGCCCCGGCCTATCGAGATGGCCAGGCCCGCCAAGTTGCCGAAGGTGAAGGCCCGTTGGCGGAAGAGACTCAGCTGGATCATCGGCGCGGAGGCGCGGTTCTCGATGACGACGAACGCCGCCAGGAGGAGCAGCCCGCCGACGATCAGTACGTCGACCAGGGGGTTGGTCCAGCCCATGGTGTGCCCGTCGTAGGGCTGGAGGCCGGCGGTGATCGCGATCAGGGTGGCACTGAGGCCCACCGCGAACGTGATGTTGCCCCACCAGTCGATCCGACCGCCGTCGCGCCGGGTGGTCTCGCGCAGGGTGCGGTAGGCCCACAGCGTGAAGAACACGCCGACGGGAACATTCACCCAGAACACCGCCCGCCAGTCCCAGGCCGACAGCAGACCGCCGGCAACCAGACCGACGAACATGCCGCCCAGGGCGGCGACCTGGTTGATGCCCAGGGCGAAGCCGCGCTGTTCCTCGGGGAAGGCGTCGGTGAGGATCGCGGCCGAGTTCGCGGTCAGCATCGAGCCGCCTACGGCCTGCACCACCCGCCAGGCGATCAGCCACATCGCTCCGTGGCCGCCGTCGAACGGGTCGAAGGACAGCAGGATCGAGGCGAACGTGAAGACCGCGAACCCTGAGTTGTAGATCCGGACCCGGCCGTACATGTCGCCGAGGCGGCCGACCGTGACCACCAGGACGGCCTGGACCAGCCGGTACCCCATGATCATCCAGAGCAGGTAGGCGATGTTGCCCGGTGCGAGCGGGTCCAGGTGCACGCCACGGAAGATCGCCGGCAGGGCGATCAGCACAATGGAGCCGTCCAGCGCGGACATGAAGACCGCGGCGGTCGTGTTCGTCAGGGCGGTCCACTTGTACCGGTCCTCGCCGGCCTGACGACTCGGGGCATGCGCTTCGGGGGTGTTCGTCATCCGCCTGCTTCCTCCGGATCCGTCGGCGTCAGATGGTCTGGGCCAGTCGCTGCAACAGCGGTGCCGCCGCCGCGAGTTGCTCCAGCTCCGTCGGGGTGAACGCGCCGCTGGTCAGGGCGCGGGCGAGGAGTTCGGCCCGTTCGTTCCGCTTGTTCCGCAGCGCCTGGCGCCCCGCGTCGGTCACCGACAGCACCACCCGCCTGCCGTCGTCCGGATCCGGACGACGCTCGACCAGGCCGCGCGTCCGCAGCGCGCCCAGCGTCGCCCCCATGGCCTGCGCGGTGATCTGCGCGTCCCGGGCCAGCGCCGAGGAGGTGGTGGGGCCCGTGCGGTCGAGCTGCGACAGGGCGGACCGCTCGGGCATCGTGAGCCCGCCTACGAGCGGCACTTGGCGTGCTCGCCGCACCAGCAGGCCGATACTCGACAGCAGGGCTGAGGCGACTGCCTCAGGGTCCAGGTCGTCGTTCATATGCTAAGGCTACTTTATCAACCTGCCTTAGGGGATCCGTCCGGCTGGTTCTGAAGGTGCGAGGGGAGGGGGGCCTCTGCGATGCCGGTGGAGTAGACGCCGTTCTGGAGCATGTCCGGGGTCACTCGGACTCCCGTGAGTTCTTCGGCGAGGGCGATGTATTCCTCAAGGCCGCAGTAACCGGTCTCGAAGTCGCACCCGGCTCGCCGCATGTGGTCGACGAGGTCGTCGGGGGTGCTGCCCTCGCGGTGGAGCGGGCCTTCGAACCGGGTACGCAACTCGCCGTCCTCCCACCAGGAGAACAGGTGCGAGGCGTTGGGGCTGAGGAAATGCGACACGCCCCTGGTGCCTGAAGTCGCGTGGTTCATGGCGTCGGTATGGATCTCGATGCCGCCGTTGATCTCCAGGGCCAGGACCCAGTCGGCGTCTTCGCCGCGGACGGGGATGGCACCGACGAAGAAATGGTCGCCCCAGTCGACCTCGTCCTCCTGGAATGCGTGGTCGCGGGCGACGAAGGCGTCGAAGCCTGCGAAGTCGCCCTGCGGTTCCGCGCCGATGAGATCGAGGAACTCCTGCGGCGACAGCCCGCGCACCAGCGTCAGGGTGTAGCCCTCAAGCAGATAACCACCGTGGAAGTCCCGGAGCCAGGAGCGGCGGGAGGGTTGATTGGCCATGGGCGGTCATGCTGCCAGGCGCCAGTGACAGACACCCCGAGCTACGGAGTCGCGGCGACAGCCCGCGCAGCGCGTTCCACGTCACCGCCGTGCACAGCGCCGTGGCCAAACACATCAACAGCATCTTCTCCAAGCTCGATCTGCCGTCGGTCGACAGCGACCATCGCCGGGTGCCGGCCGTACTGCGGTTCCTGAGCGCCGGGTGACCGGGGCCAACCGCAATCCGTGCGCGACGGTAATCGGCTTTCCCGTCGGGGCGGGTACGGGCTAGGGTCCGAACAGCGAGTCACCGACGAGGAGTTGGAGCAGGGAGATGCCCGGTCGTCCGGGCGCGCGTTGACGTCGTAGGCCTGATCGGCCCGTCATCGCGTGCCGCCCTCGAAGCTGCGGCACAGCGAGCCTTCCCCCGTCCGAACCGTGGAGCGCCTTCTGCGCGCCGGTTCGCGGGCCTCGTTGTCGGCGACTCAAAGGGTTCCCGTGCCGTCTTCTTCCTCCGCTGTATCCGATGCCGGTCGGCCTGTTCCGTCGAGCCTGTGGCGGGACGCCGACTTCCGTCGACTCTGGGTGGGGCAGACCGCCTCCCAACTCGGCGAACACACAAGCCTGGTGGTGCTGCCGCTCCTCGCCGTCCTGACACTGGGCGTCGGTGCCGGACAGTTGGGCGTCCTGCGCGCTGTGGGGCAGGCGCCGATCCTGCTGCTCTCGCTCTTCGTCGGCGCGTGGGTGGACAGGTGGCGGACGCGCACGGTGATGGTGTGGGCGGACGTCGGCCGGACCCTGCTGCTGGGCGCGGCCGCAGCGGCCGGATTCCTCAACTGGCTTGGTCTGCCGGTGTTGTTCGTGGTCGCTTTCGCCGCCGGGAGCCTGTCCGTGTTCTTCGATGTGGCCTACCAGGCTTCCCTGGTACGGCTGGTGACACGCCATCAGTTGGTTCCGGGCAACAGTGCGTTGGAGGGCAGCCGGTCCGCGGCCCAGATCGGTGGCCCCGCGCTCGGCGGTGCGCTGGTGTCCCTGCTGTCGGCTCCGGTCGCCGTCGCCTCCGGCGCGTTGTTCTTCACGCTCTCCTTCCTGTCGGTGCGACGGATCCGCCGCACCGAAGCGATCCCGGCGTGCTCGGAGCGTCCAACTCGGGTATGGCGGCGGATTCATGAGGGCCTACGTTTCGTCGCCGGCGATCCCTCGCTGCGTACCGTGTGCTTCGCCTCGGCCGCCTTCCAGTTCTCGCTCGCGGCCATGATGACCGTCTATCTGGTCTTCCTTCCACGGGAACTGCACCTGTCGGGCACCGCCGTAGGTCTGGCGCTCGCGGCGACCGGGCCGGGTGCGCTCGTCGGCTCGATCCTGGCCGCCCGGCTGCCGGGCCGGTTCGGATACGGCAGGGTGCTCCTGGTCGCGGCGATACTCGGCGACGGCGCGTTCCTGTGTGTACCCGCGCTGCACGGGCCGTCCGCGATGACGGTTTCCGTCCTCGTCGCGGTCAACTTCGTGTTCGGGACCGGCAGTCAGCTCGTGAACGTCACTGTCATGGCGGTCCGGCAGGCCCTGACCGGGGACGGGATGCAGGGGCGTGCGGCCGCGACGATCACGTTCGTGGGGATGGGGCTGACACCGCTGGGTTCGCTGCTCGGCGGTCTCCTCGCCCGGGAGTTGGGGCTGCGGACCAGCCTCCTGGTGACCGCCGCGGGCATGTTGCTGTCCCCGGCGCTGATGGCGCTGTCTCCTCTTGTACGTCTGGGCCGGGACCTTGGCTAATCTGCACCGGTGACCATCGACCTGACCCTGCTGCCTCGTGTCGCCCACAAAAGACAGGAGGTCACCGCGCCCCGGCTGCGCGGACTCCTGGCGCTGCTCGCGGGCGACCTGCGCACGGGCTGCGGCACCGAGCGGCTGGTGGCCGGGCTGTGGCCGGACGAACTGCCGGAGCGGCCGGGAAAGGCGCTCCAGGTTCTCGTGTCCAGGGCGCGGGCGCAGTTGGGCGCGGACCTCATCATCAGCACGCCGATTGGTTACCGGCTCGCCCTGAGCGAGGAACAGGTCGACAGTTCCGCCCTGTTGCTGCACGCCGCCGCCTGCGCGGACCGGGCGCGGGCCGGGGACCACGCGGGATCACTGGCCGCGGCCGAGGCCGGACTCGCCCTGTGGGAAGGCACCCCGGACGAGAGCGGTGACACCGACGACCCTGTCGCCGCGCTGCGCGCCGAACGCGCCCCCGTCCGCGATGCGCTCGTCCGCGCGCAGGCCCTCGCGCTCGCCCGCCTCGGGCGGCACGCCGAAGCCGCGGGACCGCTGGCTCTGGCCGCCGCGGAGCACCCGCGCGACGAGGAGGTGCTCGCCGAACTGCTGCGCGGTGAGGCGAGGACGGCCGGCCCGTCCGCCGCGCTGACCCGGTACGAGGAGTACCGCCGTGAGCTGCGCGACGAACTCGGCACGGACCCCGGCGCCGCGCTCAAGGCCGTACAACAGGAACTGCTGCGCGGCGAGGCGCCCGTGGCCAGGCACGGGGTGCCGCACGAGCCGAACCCGCTCCTCGGGCGGGACGAGGACATCGCCGCCGTGGAGCGGCTGCTGCGGGTCTCGCGCGCCGTCACCGTCGTAGGACCCGGGGGTCTCGGCAAGACCCGGCTCGCGCATGCCGTCAGTCGCCGGGCTGAGCAGCGCGTGGTGTACTTCGTGCCCCTCGCCGGTGTCACCGCGGATCAGGACGTGGCCGCCGAGGTTTCCTCCGCGCTCGGCGCGGGCGAGGGGCGGCCCGGCGCGCTGAGCGGCCACGACCCGGTGTCCGGCATCCTCGGCGTGCTCGGCACCGGACCCGCGCTGCTGGTCCTGGACAACTGCGAGCAGGTCGTCCGGGGCGCCGCCGACCTCGTACAGGCCCTCGTCTCGTCCGCCGGCGATCTGCGGGTGCTCGCCACCAGCCGGTCCCCGCTGGGCCTCAGCTCGGAAGCGGTGTACGCGCTGCCGGAGCTGGGTCTCGACATCTCGGTCGAGCTGTTCACCCAGCGGGCCCGGGCCGCCAGAAGCGGAGTGGAACTGCCCTCGGACGCGGTGGCCGAGTTGTGTCGCCACCTCGACGGGCTGCCGCTCGCCGTGGAGTTGGCGGCGGCCCGGGTGCGCGTCCTGTCGGTGCCGGACATCGCCCGTCGCCTCGGCGACCGGTTCGCGCTGCTGCGCGGCGCGGCCCGGGACGCGCCCGAGCGCCACCGCACCCTGCACGCCGTCGTGGAGTGGAGCTGGAACCTCCTCGCCGAGGACGCCAGGGCCGCGCTGCGCACGCTGTCCGTCTTCCCCGGCGGCTTCTCCGGCGAGGCGGCGGAGCAGGTGCTCGGCGACGACGCGCTGTTCCTGCTGGAGCAGTTGGCCGACCAGTCGCTGCTCACCGTCGCCGACACCCCGGCCGGCGTGCGGTTCCGGATGCTGGAGACCGTACGGGAGTTCAGCGCGGCCCGGCGCGCGGAGGCGGGCGAGGACGAGGAGGCCGTCGGTCAATTCCTCGCCTGGGCACGGGACTTCGGGGTCGCGCACCACGACGTGCTCTTCGGCTCGGACTCGCAGGCCGCCTTTGAACGGATCAAGGCCGAGCAGGACAACCTCGTCTCCGCCCTGCGCCATGCCCTGGCCCGCACGGACAACCCTGCCACCGCAGCCCTCACCGCCGTCCTCGGCAGCCTGTGGTCCACCGCCACCAACTACCCCCGCCTCGCTGCCCTCGCCGAGGACACCGGGCCGCCCCTGTCGCACTACCGCCCTGAGCCCCCGTACGTCGAAGTCGCCCGCACCGCAGCCGTGTTGGGCACGGTGACGGTCTTCATGGGCCCCGGCCCGCGCGCCGTACGCCAGCTCGTCACGCTCCGGCGGCTGCCGACGGCCCCACCGGACACCCTGATGCGCGCGACCGCGATCGTGCTGAGCGCCATTCCCGAGATACGGCCGCCCGGTTACGACGTGCTGCGCGAACTCTGCGAAGACGCGGGCGAAGGCCGGGGCGGCGGGCAGCCGTTGCTCTCCGGCATCGCCGAGTGCGTCGCCTGCTACGTCTGGGAGTTCGAGCACGACATCGACCGCGCCCTTGTCTCGGCCCGCCGGACCGTCGCCGGACTGGCGCCGGTCGACAATCCGTCCGTGCAGCTCATGGTGCACTCCAGGCTGAGCGAGCTGTGCCTGCGGACGGGGCGGGGCGAGGAGGCGTACGAACATCTCAAGGCGTCGCTCGACGTGCTGCCGCGGCTCGGCGACGGGAGCGACCACATCGGCATCCGCTCGCTCCTCGTCCTCGCCTGTCTCCAGCGCGGCGACGCCGACGAGGCCGAGTACTGGCTGCGGCAGTCGGAGCGCGAGAGCATGCCGCCGGAGGACGACTTCTACCGGCCCGACCTCGGCGGGCGTGCCGAGATCGCGCTCGCTCGCGGACTGACGGAGGTCGGACTCGGCCTGTGGCGCGGCGCGATGGAGCGCATGCTCGCGGCCGGTTCGCGTCGCGGGGACGACGGCGCGCTCGACCCGTGGGCGTACATGATCCAGTCGGTGGCGGTGACGGCCCACGCACGGGCCGGCCGGCTCGGGCTGGTCGCGGACGCGGTCGACCGGCTGCGACGGCACCTGCGGACGCTGCTCGTCGAGCCGTACGGCTCGCCCTCCGAACTCCCCTTGTTCGGGACGATGTTGCACGCCCTCGGCATGGTGGGACTCACGTCCGGCGACACCGGTGCCGTACGGATGATCGCGCTGGCCGAACGGCTGGGCGCGATGCGGGAGTTCCAGCCGACGATGTCGGCGGGCCTCGCCCGGCGGGCGGCCGAGGACGCCGACGGGGCGGCGTACGCCGACGCGGTGTCGGAGTACGCCGCCCTGGGGCGGGACGAGCTGCGGGACGCGGCCCGCGCTGTCATGGCGGTTACTTCGGGTCGCGGTTGAAGGTGGCCGTCGACCAGCGGTAGCCGAGCACGGTCAGTCCGACGCACCAGGCGATCGCGATCCACCAGTTGTCGCCGATCCCGGTGCCGAGCAGCAGGCCGCGCAGGGTCTCGATGGCCGGGGTGAACGGCTGGTACTCGGCGATCGGCTGGAACCAACCCGGCATGGTGTCGGCCGGGATGAAGGCGCTGGAGATGAGTGGGAGAAGGATCAACGGCTGGGCGCTGTTGGCGGCCGCTTCCGCGCTCGGGCTGGCCATGCCCATCCCGACCGCGATCCAGGTGAAGGCCAGGGAGAACAGCACCAGCAGTCCGAACGCCGCCAGCCACTCCAGGGGCGTGGCGTCAACGGACCGGAAACCGATGGCCACGGCGACGGCTCCGACGAGGACCACACTGGCGACGCACTGGAGCACACTGCCGACCACGTGCCCGACGAGCACCGACCCGCGGTGGATCGCCAGGGTCCGGAAGCGGGCGATGATGCCCTCGTTCATGTCGGTGGCGACGGACACCGCGGCCCCGATCACGGTGCCGCCGATGGTCATCATCAGGATGCCCGGGACGATGTAGGCGATGTAGTCGGAGCGGTCCGCGCCACCGATGCCCGTACTCATCACATCGCCGAAGATGTAGACGAAGAGCAGCAACAGCATGATCGGCGTGAGCAGCAGGTTCAGGGTGAGGGACGGGTAGCGGCGCGCGTGCAGCAGGTTGCGGCGCAGCATCGTGGACGAGTCGCGGACCGCGAGGGACATCCGGGTCGGGCGGGTGGGAGCCAGGGGGGTGCTCATCGGGCGTTCTCCTTGGACTGGTGGGGGACCTTGGCGCCGCCGGTCAGGGCGAAGAACACGTCGTCGAGGTCGGGGGTGTGGACGGTGAGTTCGTCCGCCTCGATGCCGGTCGAGTCCAGCCAGTCGAGGATGGAGCGCAGCTCGCGCTGGCTGCCGCCGCTGGGGATCTGGAGCGAGAGCGCCTCGTCGTCGCGGGTGGCCTCGCGCAGGGCGGTGGCGGCGGACTGGTAGGCGGCCGGGTCGGTGAAGCGGAGCCGGACGTGTCCGCCGGGGACGAGCCGCTTGAGTTCGTCGGCACTGCCTTCGGCGGCGATCACGCCGTCGTGCAACACCGCGATGCGGTCGGCGAGTTCGTCCGCCTCGTCCAGGTACTGGGTGGTGAGGAAGACGGTCGCCCCGGCGGCGACCAGGTCGCGGATGATGCCCCACATGGTGTGGCGGGAGCGGGGGTCGAGGCCGGTGGTGGGTTCGTCGAGGAAGATGATGCGGGGGTCGCCGACCAGGGTCATGGCGAGGTCGAGGCGGCGCTTCATACCGCCGGAGTAGGTGGAGGCGGGCTTCTTCGCGGCCTCGGTGAGATCGAAGCGCTCCAGCAGTTCGGCGGCGGTCCGGCGGCCCTCCTGCTTGGAGAGGTGGTGCAGGTCGGCCATGAGGAGCATGTTCTCCTCGCCGGTGATCAGTCCGTCCACGGCGGAGAACTGCCCGGTGACGCCGATCGCCGCGCGTACGGCCTGCGGGTCGCGGGCCAGGTCGTGGCCACCGACCCGCAGCTCGCCGGCGTCGGCGGTGACGAGGGTGGAGAGGATCTTGACGGCGGTGGTCTTGCCGGCCCCGTTCGGACCGAGCAGGGAGAAGACGGTCCCGGCCGGCACGGCCAGGTCGATACCGTCGAGAACCGTCTTGCCCCCGTAGGCCTTGCGCAGCCCGGTGGCTGAGATCGCGAGTTCGTCGGTCGTTGTCGTCATGCCGCAGAGCTTGCGGCGCGGCGCATTCAGCGCGGTTTCACGCTGGTTTCAGCGCCCTGGAACCGGGGCCTTCGGCGGGCCCACGTCCACAAGGAGCACGCGGGGAGCCGCGCCGATAGGCTGAGAGCGCTCGGTACAGCAGCGCGGGCCCCGCACGTCGGCGCACCCCAGCCGGAATCCCAGCGACCGCAGCACAGGAGGCATCGTGGCCGGTCAGTTCGAGGCGACAGCCGAGATCAACCGCCCCATCGAGGAGGTCTTCGCCTTCCTCGCCGCCGGCACGAACGACCCGAAGTTCAGCCCGAGGGTCCAGGAGATCACCAAGACACCGGAGGGGCCGACGGCCGTGGGCACGGTCTTCACGAGCACGGTCAAGGACGCCGGCATGAAGACGGGCCGCAAGTTCAGGATCACCGAACTGGAGGCACCTCACCGGATCCGCTGGTCGGAGATCTCCAAGAACGTCGTCACGGCCGACGAAGGCGGCTACGACCTCGAAATCGTCGGTCCGGGCACGACCAAGGTGAGGATCTTCAATGTCCTCGAAGGCCACGGCATCGGAAAGCTGCTCGTGGGCTTCGCGCTGAGTGCGGCACGCAAGGACGCGCCCGGATTCGGGCAACGGATCAAGACGGCGGTGGAGGCCTCCTGAACTGCCGGTCTCTCCGGACGACCGGTCCGCCTAGTAACGGGCCGTCGAGGGACGGCTGTTGTACGCCTCCACGGTCAGGACCGGATGGCCCGAGGCCAGGGCCCGGCTCGGCCAGGACAACGTGACGGACTGTGACTCGCCGGGCAGCAGCCACAGGTAATTGTCGCTGTACAGCGTCGGCAGCACACGCTTCCCGGTCGCACCGTTCGTCAGCGAGAGCCGGACCAACGCGGCGACGGCCGGACCGTCGTTGTGGACGGTGCCGGTCAGCACGGTCCGGCTGCCGGACCGGGACAGGCGCCCGGGCGTCGCGGACACCTTCGTGCGCGGTGCCGTGCTCAAGGCCCGCATCGCGGCCGGTGTGCGATAACGCCAGTAGGTGTTGCGCGACAGGACCCGGCCGTCACCGCTCTCCAGCGTCAGGCGCAGGAGGTGCAGATCGGGCAGGCCGGCGGTCCAGGGGACGGTGAACGCCTTGGTCGTCGTGGCCGGTGCCACGTCCACACGCGCGCTCCTGCTCTGCCCCAGCCGACGGCCCGACAGCTCGAGCAACTGGGCGGACACGACGGCCTTTTGCCGGCCTTCGCGCGTGTGGTTGACCGCCAGGACCTGCCCCTCGGGGTCGGCCTGGACATGCAGCGGCTCGCAGGCCGAACGGGCGCCGTAGTAGGTGCCGTTGACGTCGAAGTCGTAGTCGTAGGTCTGCCAGACCGTGCTGTGCCACGCCGGGTGGGACATCCACAGCATGAGACCGCTGGCGTTGTCCCAGAGGTTCGCGTTCCACGCCTCGAACATGGCGCGCGTGTTCTCGTAGTTGACGAACTGGGCCTTGCGGGCGAAGTCGTCGAGGTCGGTGACGGCCCCCAACCGCGCCTCTACGGCCGCCTTGTAGTTCTGCGGCGCCTGGTTCCCGTGCTCGCTCCAGTCGTGGTAGTACCACGCGCCGCGTATCGGCCACTCGGGCTCGTCGCCGGTCATGTTCCGCATGCTGGCGGCGGTGGAGACGACGGGCATGCCGATCTCGGTGTGGAAGCCGAAGTCCTTGCTGCCGTAGGTGGACGGGTCGAAGTACTTCTCCGGCTCGACCCAGCCGTAGGGTCCGCCGCCGGTGATGATGCCGCCGGCCGAGTTGTTCTGGTAGAGGACGCCGGGGGCCTGGTCCTCCACGGCCTGGCGCATGCCCAGGTCGATCGCGGCCGGCGGGTTGCCCTCGTTGGCGCCGCACCAGATGACGACGCTGGGGTGGATGCGGTAGCGCAGGACGGTGTCCCGGGCTATCGAGTTGAAGGCGTCGTGGTCCGGCGGGTCCATGCCCCAGGCGTTGGGGAAGTCGTTCCACACCAGGATGCCGTGCTCGTCGCAGGCGGCGAAGAACTCCTCGCGGTCGGAGGTGCCGACCCAGTTGCGGATCATGGTGAAGTTCATGTCGCGGTGCATCCGCACGGCCGCGTCCATCCGCTCCGGCGGCATCCGGCGCAGCAGTTCGTCCCAGCCCCAGTTGCCGCCGCGGGCCAGCACCCGCACCCCGTTCACGCTGATCTTCAACGGGTCGGGCGTGTTGGACACCGACTTCACGTCGGTCCAGGTGTCCGCGTCGTCCGACACCTGGATGACATAGGTCTTCGGGTAGGCCGACTCCCACAGGAGGGCCACCCGGTCGAACCGCTTCGCGGCCCCGAGGTCGACCTGGATCCACTGGTTGTCCTCGTAGGCCGAGGACCAACGGGTGCTGGGATCGCCGTCCGTGGCCTGTGCGGCCGGGTGGTCGGGATCCTCGGTGGAGGCGGTTGTCGTACGGTGGAGGGCGAGGTCTGTGCCGGGGCCGGCGCTGTCGATGACGCCGAGGGACCACAGGGAGTTGCCCCAACTGGTGTTGCGCAGCCCGCAGGCGATCCGGACATAGCGCGCGGTGCGAGCGGCGAAGTCCTCCACCTGGAGGCTCGCGCTGCCGTTGTTGAAGGGCAGCGGGACCGCGCTGTTGTCCACCGGGGCGGCATCGGTCCAGGTCTCGTTGTCGGTGGAGACCTGCACCACGAAGGTCTTCGCGTACGCCTGCTCCCAGACCAGGTCGACCCCGTCGAAGGACTGCGCGGACCCCAGGTCGACCCGGATCCACTGGTCGTCCTCGTAGGCCGAGGACCAGCGGGTGCCGGGATCGCCGTCGGTCACGTTGGCCGGGCCGTGGTCGTCCGAGTCCGTGCTCGAAGCGTCGGCCGTCGCGTGCAGGGCGAGGTCGGTGGCGGGCCGGGCGCTGTCGCGTACGGCGACGGTCCACAGGGAGTAGCCCCAATTGGAGGCCCGGGTAAGGCATTTGACGCGCACGTACCGTGCCTGTTGCCGGTCGAAGGTGACGGACTGGGTATAAGCGTCACCGGAGTTGGCGAACGGCAGCGGCACCTCGTACTCGTAGCCGAACTGACGAATGCCGAACCGCGTGGTGCGGCGGTCGCTCTCGGAACCGTCGACCGACGCGACCAGGGTGAGCTGGTGCAGGGTCGGGTCGCCCAGTCCGTTGGGCCACCACAACGCGGGCTTGTGCAGGCGGAGTTGAGTGAAGGCGTCCGGGGTGAAGGTGACGTCGACGCTCTGCCCCGCGGGCACGGTGACGACCTTGCTGACGCGAACCTTGTCGAAGGACGCGGAGACCGTCGTCCGGTGGTCGGCTGTGTCGGCGTTGCGGACCGGGACGACGACCGTCAGCTCGGCGACCGACACGTCGGGCAGGTTCGGCAGGACGGTGTCGACACGCGGATCGCCGATCACCACATGGCCGGTCGATCTCAGCCGCACGTGGTTCCAGATGCCGGCGGCCCGGTCGCGTACCGCCGGCATCCAGTCCCAGCCCGAAGAGGCCAGGTAGGTGGGGGAGTTGAGGTTCATCTGGTTGGCGCCCGCGTCCACCCAGGACTCACCGGCGGGGCCTTTGTCGCCGGGGCTGCCGGGCACCGGCATCGGCGTGATCTTCACCGCGAGCGCGTTCGCGCCGCCCGTCGCGAGCACCTCGGTCACGTCGTGGGCCGAGCGGGCGAAGGGATACGTCAGACCGCCCACGTGGTGGCCGTTGAGCCAGATGTCGGCGGTGTGGTTGATGCCGTCGAACTCCAGCCAGACCCGGCGTCCGGCCCCGGTGCGCAGACCGCGCGGCAGCTCGAAGTCCCGCTTGTACCACCAGGAATGACGTGACAGCGCCTCCGGGACGTGGAGGTTGTTGAGTCCGGCTACGGGGTCGGGCAGCTTGCCCTGGTCCACGAGTGAGCCCAGTACCGTGCCGGGCACGGTGGCCGGCAGCCAGCTGCTGGTGTCGACGGATGCCTTCGACAGCGCTGGGCCGTCGGCGCCGGCCCAGTCGTCGAGCGTCAGCCGCCAGCCGGACTCCACCGGCACCGTGCCGTCGTCGGCCACCGCCAGCTTGGGCGCCGGTCCGGAGTGGGTGCCCCAGTCCGTCCAGCCCGTGGCCGACGGCCGATGTCCCTTGGCGGTGCCGTAGACCTCGAAGCCGTTGAGGCCAAGGGGGTTGGGGTTGGAGCGCCGCTGCGAGGTCATTCGGACCCAGCGCGCGGTGACCGGGCGGGGCGGCTGGACGGTCACCACTCCGCCGGTGCCCGACGTGGTGCGGTACACGCTGGTCCAGGACGAGTGATCGGTGGACGTCTCGACGACGAACTCGACGGAGTAACTCGACTGGATCTCCTTGCCCGTGGTGCCGTCGGCCGGATTGCCCGAGGTCGGGGGAGTGAACACCGGGTCGCTCGCGTCGGCCTCGAAGGTGAGACGGATCGAAGTGACGTCGCAGGCGGCCTGGAGGTCGATCGAGATCCACTGCGGGTCGCCCGCGCCGGCCCGCCAGCCGCTGCCCCGTACGCCCGGCGAGGTGAGCCGGTCCACCACGAACGAACCCGGGGTGGGCGCGTAGGCGGTCGAGGAGACGGACACGGGGCGGTAGAGCGCGAGTTCACCAGGGGTGGCGGGCGCGGCGGCCTCGGCGGCGGATGCGGTCGACGCGGGCAGCAGGGAACCAAGGCCGAACCCCGCCAGCAGAGTTGAGCCCGTGGTGACGAGGGAGCGTCGCGACAGGTGTGGCGAGCTCGGCTGATCTGTCATGAGCGTGATGTCCCATCAAGAACCAGTTCAAGAACCAGTGGCGCTGACAACGTTGCCAAAGGCTGTGACGCATGCCGGGTCATGTCAACCCCTGGCGCACCGTTCTAATAAATTAGGAATTAATATTGACAGGGTTTCGGTCGCACGCCACAGTCGTCGCCGTGACGCCGGTAGCCCCCTCTCGCGGCGCGGCCCGCGTCACGTCCTCCTGCTTCCCAACCCTCGGGAGAGGCACGTGACTTCACCCCCGCAGGTCCGCACACCCGCGGCGTCCAGACTGACGCGCCGAGCCACCGCGGTCGCTATCGCGACCGTACTGGCGGCGACCGCCGCCCCGGCGGCCATGGCGCAGACGGGCGTCGACCAGGGCGCCCCCGACTACTACGACAGCGGCCTCTCGCCGACGCCCTACATGGGCTGGAACACCTACTACGGCCTGGGCGCACCCACCGAACAGCAGGTGCGGTCCGTCGCCGACAAGCTGGTCAGCAGCGGTCTGCGGGACGCCGGTTACGACATCGTGTGGCTCGACGGCGGCTGGCAGGCCGACAACCCCCGTGACGCGACAGGCCGGTTGGTCGCCAACCCGGACCGCTTTCCCTCCGGCATCCCCGCGTTGGTCAGCTACCTGCACAAGCGGGGCCTGAGGGCAGGCATCTACACCGACGCCGGGACCTACGACGGCGGCAAGAGCTGCGGGCTCGGCAGCAGGGGGTACTACGACCAGGATGCCCGGCAGTTCGCGAACTGGAAGTTCGACGCCGTCAAGGTCGACTTCCTGTGCGGGATCGGTGCCAAGCTCGATCCGGGCCCGGCCTTCAAGGAGTTCAGCGACGCGGTGGCCAAGTCCGGCCGCAAGATGCTGCTGAACCTGTGCAACCCGCTCACCGACGACTGGGGTCTGCCGCACACGCCCGAGCAGGACGCGCACAACACCTACGTCTACGGCCCCACCACGGCCGACTCCTGGCGTACCGGCACCGACATCGCCTGGGGCACCCCGACCGCCGGCGAATGGCCCACCGTGCTGCGCAACATGGACGCCAACGCCTGGCACCCCGAGGCGCAGGGACCCGGGCACTACAACGACCCGGACTACCTGATCCCGATGCGGAAGATGACCGACGGGTCGTACGAGCTGAGCCAGGAGGAGTCCACCAGCCAGTTCGTGATGTGGGCCGAGATGGGCTCGCCGCTCGTCCTCGGCTCCGACCCGCGCACCCTGTCGGACTCGATGCTCGCCACCCTGCGCAACCCGGAGATCATCGCCGTCGACCAGGACCCGCTCGCCATCCAGGGCGTGCGCGTGGCCTCCGACTCGGTCGGCGACGTGTACAGCAAGGTGCTGGAGGGCCAGGGGCGGCGCGCGGTCGTCCTGCTCAACCGGTCCGACCAACCCGCCCTGCGCACCGTGCAGTTCGCGGACACCGGACTCGGCGGACCGGTCCAGGTCCGGGATCTGCGGGCGCGGGCCTCCCGGGGTACGCACACGGGGTCGTACACCGTCGAGGTCCCCGCGCACGGCACCGCGTTCCTCAAGCTGACCGGAGCGGACGCCCTGCCCGGCACGAGTCTGGGCACGCAGACCACGGCGAGCCCGGCCGTCGTGCGCGACGGCGACACGCCGACCACCTTCCTGCGCGGCCCGCACGGCTCGCTCGTCCAGCAGGCCGACGGCAGGACGCGGGACCTCGGCGGTCCCACGAAGGGCCGCATCCTCGGCCAGCCCGCCGCGTACGCCTCGGCCGGCGGCCGGATCGACGTCTTCGTGCGCGGCACCGACTCCCGGGTCTACCGGCGGTCCTTCACCTACGGCCGCTGGGGCGCGTGGCAGAGCCTGGGCGGCCGGGTGACCGACGCGCCGTCGGTGGCGTTCGCCGACCCCGCGCACTGGACGCTGTTCGCCACGGGTACGGACGGGCAGGTCGTGCAGCGCGGAACGTCGACCGGCTGGTCCTCGCTCGGGGCGCCGGGCGGCCGGGCGGTGTACGGGCGGCCGTCCGCGGCCGTGGACAGTCAGGGCCGGGTGCACGTGGCCGTCCGCAGCGCGGCCGACGACGTGTGGACCCGGGACCGGGACGCGTCGGGGGAGTGGTCGCCGTGGACGTCGCTCGGCGGGACCGTCAGCGGGAGTCCGACGCTGGTCGCCGTCGGGGACGCCGTGGTGCTGTACGCGCGGGCCGCCGACTACACGCTCTGGCAGCAGCGGTACGAGAACGGTGCCTGGCAGGGGTGGACCAAGCGGGACGAGTTCCCGAGCGCCGCCTTCGACGGCGCGCTCGGCGCGGCGGCCGGGCCGGGGGGAACGGTCGACGCGGTGTACCGAGGCGTCGACGGCCGCGTACACCTGACCCAGTTCAACTAAATTAGTAATTATTCTTGACGTGGTGGGGACGCCACGTGAATCTGGATCCGCACGGGATCCACAGGGAGCCATCCATGACGAACCATCAGCCGGATCGACGCCGGTTCCTCGCCGGACTCGGCGCCGCCGGAGCGGCGACGCTGCTCAGTGGCTGTGTCACCTCCACCTCCTCCGGCAAGACCTCCTCCAAGGGCGCGGTGACCCTCCAGTCCAACCTCTCCGCCCCGCAGGCCAAGGCCGCGATGGAGGACCTCGTCGCCGCCTACGCCAAGAAGGGCTCCGAGCGCGCGAGCCTCAACACGGTCGCGGCGGAGACCTTCCGCACCCAACTGCCGACCTACCTCACCTCGGCCAACCCGCCCGACGTCTACACCTGGTACCCCGGCTCGGTCGCGGACGCCTACGCCAAGAAGAACCTGCTGCTCGACCTCGACGAGGCGTGGACCTCCTCGCCCGACCTCAAGCGCTACTCCAAGGCGCTGAACACGCTGTGCACGGCGACCTCCGGCAAGAAGGTCTTCGTGCCCACCACCTACTACTGGTGGGGCATGTTCTACCGGAAGTCCAACTTCGCCAAGTGGGGCGTGAGCGAGCCCAAGACCTGGGACGACTTCCTCGACGTCTGCGACAAGATCAAGAGCAAGGGTGTCACCCCGATCGGACTCGGCGCGGGTGGCGGCACCGCCTGGGTGGCCTCCGCGTGGTTCGACTACCTGAACATCCGGATCAACGGCGCCCCGTACCACCGTGAACTCCTCGCCGGGAAGCACCGGTTCGACGATCCGCAGGTGCGCAAGGTCTTCGACCGCTGGCAGGAGGTGCTGCCGTACTTCGACCCGAACGGCGCCGCCGTCGCCTTCCAGGACGCCTCCACCTCGCTGCTCAACGGCCGCAGCGGCATGATGCTCATCGGCACCTTCTTCGCCGACGCGGCCCCCAAGAACGCCCTCGACGACGTCGACTTCTTCCGCTTCCCGATCATCGACCAGAAGGTCCCCATCGCCGAAGAGGCGCCCACGGACGGCTACTTCGCCAGCGCCCGCACCGGCCGCAAGGAGCAGGTCGTCGACCTGATGAAGTACCTCGCCACCGCCGAGGCCCAGGAGACCTACATCAAGGGCTCCTCCGGCACCGTCCTGCCCTGCAACCCCGACGCGAAGGACTCCGGGACCGCGCTGGTCAAGAAGGGCCGCGCACACGTCCAGTCGGCCGCCGAGATCACCCAGTTCTTCAACCGGGACTCCAGCGACGCCCTCCAGCCCACCGCCGACAACGCGCTGATCAAGTTCCTGGCCAAGCCCAAGTCGATCGACTCCATCCTCACCGACTGGCAGCGCGACGCCGAGAAGATCTGGAACGCCTGACATGGCTGTCCTGACCGCGCCCGACCGGAAGTCCCCGGCCCGCACGCCCACCCAGGGCAAGCGGGCCCGGGGCCCCCGGCGCACACCCCCGCTGGTGCTCGCCTTCGTCCTCATCCCGCTGCTCGCCGAGTCGGTATGGGTGTTCTGGCCCGCCGTCCAGGGCTTCTACCTCGCCCTCACCCGCTGGGACGGCGTCTCCCCACCGCAGTTCATCGGCCTGGACAACTTCCGGGAGATGGCCCACGACGACGTCTTCCGCAGCGCGGCCGGCCACACCGTCCTCTGGCTCGTCCTCTTCGGCGGCCTGTCCGCCCTGCTAGGCCTCGCCACCGCACTGCTCCTCCAACAGGAGCGCCGGGGCGTCGGCTTCTACCGCGCGGCCCTGTTCCTGCCCGTCGTCTTCTCCCTGGTCGCCACCGCCCTCGTCTGGCAGGCGATCTACCAGCCCGACGGCGTCCTCAACCAACTCCTGCAGTCCTTCGGCCTCGGCAGCCTCCGCCACGCCTGGCTCGCCGACCAGGACACCGCCCTCTACGCGGTGATCGTGCCCGCGCTGTGGCGCCAGATCGGCTACGTCATGGTGCTCTACCTGGCCGGCCTCAAGGGCATCGACCCCGCCCTGTACGAGGCCGCCAAGGTCGACGGCGCGAGCGCCTGGCAGCGCTTCCGGCATGTCACCCTGCCCCAACTGCGCAGTGTCAACGCGGTCGTCCTGTCCGTCATCGTCATCGACTCGCTGCGCTCCTTCGACGTCGTGTGGTCCCTGACCCGCGGCGGCCCCTACCACTCGTCAGAGCTGCTGAGCACCTACATGTACTCAACCGCCTTCCAGTCCCTGCGACTTGGCTACGGCTCCGCACTCGCCGTCGTCATCTTCGTGTTGGCCTTCGGCGTCATCTGCTCCTACCTCGTCCGCGCGTTCCGGGAGGCCGACTGATGTCCGCCAGCTCCACGGCCCTGCGCCGCAAGCGGGCCGCGACCGCCGGATTCCATCTGGGCGCGGGCGCGTTGGCGATCCTGTGGCTGCTGCCCATCGTCCTGGTCGTGGTCACCAGCCTCCGCTCCTTCGACGACATCGCCGCGAACGGCCTGGGCAGTTGGCCGCACTCCTTCACCCTCGGCAACTTCCGCCAGGCCTGGGTCGACGGCGGCCAGCAGCGCGCCCTCATCAACAGCATGGTCGTCACCGTGCCCTGCGTCCTGGTGACCCTCGCCCTCGCCGCGATGGCTGCGTTCGCCCTCAGCCGCTACGAACTCCCCTTCCGGCGCTCCCTGTTGCTCCTCATGCTCGGCGGCAACCTGCTCCCACCGCAGATCCTCCTGATCCCGGTGTCCAAGCTCAGCGAAGTCATGGGCGTCTACGACACCCTGCCCGCCCTCATCGGCGTACAGATCGGCTTCGGAGTCGGTTTCTACGTCTTCGTCCTGCACGGGTTCATGCGGTCGATCCCGGCGGAGATCCAGCAGGCGGCGGTCGTCGACGGCGCCGGCCCCTGGCAGATCTTCTGGCGGATCATCCTCCCGCTGACCCGCCCCGCCCTGGCCGCGCTCAGCGCCCTGTCCTTCACCTGGATCTTCAACGACCTGCTCTGGGCGATCACCGTACTGCGCAGCGACACCAACATGCCGATCACCGCCGCCCTCATCGGACTTCAGGGACAGTTCGTGTCGATGTGGAACGTGATCGCGGCCGGTTCCATCATCGCCGCCGCACCCACCGTCGCCGTGTTCCTGCGCTTCCAGCGGCACTTCGTCGCAGGCCTCAACCTCGGGGCGGTGAAGTGACCCACCAGCGCTGGACGTTGCGCACGGAGAACACCAGCTACACCGTGCGTCTGTCCCCGGACGGCCCCTGGGCCGAACTGGACGCCTGGGGACCGCTCGGTGTCGAGAACGGTCCCTCCACCCTGGACTGGTCGCGGCGTACGCACTTCATCACACCCGCCGACGCGGCCCCCGCCGAGTATCTGCCGTACGGGCTAAGGCCGTTCACCGGATCCGAGCTGGTGGCGTCCCGTCCGGGTGAGGACCGGGGCGTGTGGTGGGACTTCGACGGCGCGGAGTCCGGCGACGAGGGCGCGCTGCGGCTCGCCTTCCGCGACGAGTTGCTGGGCCTGCGCACCGTCCTCCACTACGAGACCGTCCCCGGCACGGACGTGATCCTTCGCTGGACAGAGTTCACCGCCACGGACGAACTCCGCCTGGAACGGCTCGACTCGGCCGCCGTGAACATCCCCGTCAGCGGCACCGCCCGCCTGACCTACCTCGCGGGCCAGTGGTCGCAGGAGTTCCAGCGCACCCAAATCGACCTCCCCAGAGGCACGTTCACCATCGGCAGCCTCCAAGGCGCACCGGGCCACGCGTACGCGCCCTGGCTCGCGGTGCAGGACGGCGAGGACCCGGCCGCGTACGGCATCGCCCTCGCCTGGCCCGGCAACTGGCACATCACGGCGGAGGCGGAACCCGGTGGCCTGCTGCGCGTACGGGCGGGCCGGGTGCCCCACGAGGGCGCGGTAGTCCTCGCCCCCGGTGAAACCCTCACCACCCCCCAACTCGCCTGCGCCTTCAGCCCGGACGGCCTCGACGGACTCTCCCGTGTCTGGCACCGCTACGAGCGACGGCTCACCGGTGAGCGCCTGCACCGCCCCCGCAAGGTCCTCTACAACTCCTGGGAGGCCACCGGCTTCGACGTCGAGGCGGCCGGCCAACTGGAGCTGGCGAAGACGGCCGCCGACATCGGCGCCGAGCTGTTCGTCGTGGACGACGGCTGGTTCACCGGACGCGCCGACGACACCGGAGGACTCGGCGACTGGTGGCCGGACCCGGCCGCTTTCCGCCAGGGCTTCGACCAATTCATTGCGGACATACGGGCGTTGGGCCTGGACTTCGGACTGTGGATCGAACCCGAGTCCGTCAGCCCGGACAGCCGCCTGTACGCGGAACACCCCGAGTGGGTCTACCGCGTCGAGGGCCGCCCCGGCCGGCTCGTCCGCAACCAGCTCCTCCTGGACCTCGGCCGCACCGACGTCCAGGACTTCGTGATCGGGACGCTCGACCGGCTGCTCGGCACCTACGACATCAGCTACCTCAAGTGGGACATGAACCGCCCGCCCACCGAACGCGGACGCCCCGGCGCAGGCCGCGTCGACCTGGACGCCGAGCACGTCGCCGGATATTTGCGTGTCCTGGACCATCTCCGTGCCGCCCACCCCGACGTCACCGTCGAGGGCTGCGCGGGCGGCGGCGGACGGATCGAGCACACCACCCTCGCGCGCACCGACGTGGTCTGGCCCAGCGACAACACCGCCCCGCTGGACCGGCTCGCCATCCAGTACGGCTTCCTGCACGCGCACGCCCCGCACGTCATGAGCTCCTGGGTCACCGACGCGCCCGGCGTCTTCGACCCGCGCCCGCGCAGCCTCGCCTTCCGCTTCGTCAACGCCCTGTGCGGAGTGCTCGGCATCGGCGCCGACCTGCGAACCTGGACACCGGACCAGCGGGCCGAGGCCGCCCGGTGGATCGCCCGGTACAAGGAGGTACGGGACGTCATCCACCACGGCGAGGCTCGGCTCCTTGGCACGCCGCAGGATCCGAGCTGCGGGGTGCAGTACGACGCCGGGGCCCGCACGGTCGTCGCCGCGCTGAGTACCGGGCGGCTCGACGGCGCCCCGCTCCTGCCGGGGCGCCCGGACCGGCTCCGGCTGCGCGGGCTCCAAGCGGCGGCGCGCTATCGGGACAAGGCGACCGGGACGTCGTACTCCGGAGCCCATCTGCTGCACTACGGGCTGCCGTTCGCGTGGAGTGCCGATCACGATGCCGACCTGGTCGTGCTGGTGCGGGAGTAAGCCCCTTATGTTCTCAGCAAGCCCTTACTCGCGAAGGAGTCGAACCCCACGATGGACCAGCCCGTACGACGGCACGGCGCCCGCTTCACCGGCCGCACCGCCGTGGTCACCGGAGCGGCCTCCGGCATCGGAGCCGCCACGGCCGTACGACTCGCCGAGGAGGGAGCGGCCGTCGTGCTCGTCGACATCGCCGAGGAGCGGGGCGAGGCGGTGGCGGCACGCATCGGCAAGGACGGCGGACAGGCCCGGTTCGTGTCCGCCGACGTCTCGTCCGAGGACGACTGGACGCGGATCGTCATCGAGGCGCACACCTTCGGGCCCGTCGATGTCCTCGTCAGCAACGCCTTCACCGTCGATGTCACGCCCGCCCACGAGATGTCCCTGACGTCCTGGCAACGGCAGCTCGACGTCAACCTGACCGGCAGCTTCCTCGGCTTCCGGGCGGTCCTGCCCGATCTGACGAACCGGCGCGGCGCGGTGGTGCTGACCTCGTCCGTGCACGCGCACAAGGGCATTCCCGGGCACCCGGCCTACGCCGCCGCCAAGGGCGCCCTGCTCTCCCTGTGCGGACAGCTCGCCGTCGAGTACGGGCCCGAGGTGCGCGTCAACGCCGTCCTGCCCGGACCGGTACTGACCGCCGCCTGGGACCGGGTCCCGCCCGAGGACCGGGAACGCAGCGTCGCCGAGACGGCCGCGCGCCGCTTCGGCACACCCGAGGAGGTCGCCGCCGCCATCGCGTTCCTCAGCGCCGAGGAAGCCGCCTTCATCACCGGTACGAGTCTCGTCGTGGACGGTGGCTGGAGCGTCGTCAAGGCCTCCGCATGACCACGCTCCCCAACCAGCAGAAAGGCTGTACGACATGACGCCCTATGCCCGTCGCGGCGTGCACGGCCAGACCGTGGAACTCCTCGCCCGTCGCATCCTGGGCGGCGAGATCCCCGAAGGGGCCACACTCGATCTGGTCGCGCTGCAGAGCGAGTTGGACGTGAGCCTGACCGCGCTGCGCGAGTCGCTGAAGGTGCTCGCCGCCAAGGGGATGGTCGACGCCCGGCAGCGCCGCGGCACCTTCGTGCGCCCCCGCGCCGAGTGGAACCTGCTCGACGCCGACGTACTGCGCTGGCAGTTCGAGGGCGCCTCCACCAGCGAGTCCGACCGGGCACTGCTGCACAACCTCGCCGAGGTCCGCGCCATCATCGAACCCGCCGCCGTCCGCCTCGCCGCCCAGCGCCGCACCGACGCCGACCTGGCCGCCCTGGACGGCGCCATCGAGGCGATGGGGGAGCAGGGCACCGACGCCGCCCACGCCGTCGAGGCCGACCTCGCCTTCCACCGCGCCCTGCTCGCCGCCACCCACAACGAACTCCTCGAACGCATGGAGATGGTCATCGAGTCCGGCCTGGCCCACCGCGACCGCATCGTGCACAGCTCCCCGCACAGCGAGGACCCGGTCCCGGCCCACCGCGCCGTCCTGGACGCCGTACGCGACCAGGACCCGCTGGCCGCCGAGGCCGCGATGCGCGCCCTGCTCGACCAGGCCGGCCGCGATCTGGACCGCCTGGGCGATTCCGAAGACACGTCCGAAGAGACCTCCGAAGAGAAGTCCGAAGACACGGAAGGCTCCCGCTCCCAGTGAAGATCACCCGTGTCGAGACCTTCCTGGTCCCACCCCGCTGGCTGTTCTGCCGCGTCGAGACCGACGACGGCGTCATCGGCTGGGGCGAACCGGTCGTCGAGGGGCGCGCCGAGGTCGTACGCACCGCCGTCGACGTCCTGGCCGAACACCTCGTCGGCCAGGACCCGTTGCGCGTCCAGGACCACTGGCAGGTCATGTCCAAGGGCGGCTTCTACCGGGGCGGCCCCATCCTCTCCAGCGCCGTCGCCGGCCTGGACCAGGCGCTGTGGGACATCGCCGGGAAGACCTACGGCGCTCCCGTGCACGCCCTGCTCGGCGGCCCGGTGCGCGACCGCGTCCGGGTCTACGCCTGGGTCGGCGGCGACGAACCCGCCCAACTCGGCGAGCAGATAGCCGCCCAGGTCGAGGCGGGCTTCACCGCGGTGAAGATGAACGGCGCCGGAGCCACCTCACCGATCCCCACCCCCGCCGAGACCGCCGCGATCGTCGCCCGCGTGGCCGCCGCCCGCGAAGCACTCGGCCCGGACCGTGATGTCGCCGTCGACTTCCACGGCCGCTTCACCGCGGCCGCCGCCCGCCGCGTCCTCACCGAACTCGCCCCGCTGCACCCGCTGTTCGTCGAAGAGCCCGTCCTGCCCGAGCACGGCCATCTGCTGGCCGGCCTGGTCGCGTCGAGCCCGGTACCCCTCGCCACCGGTGAACGCCTTTACGGACGCGCCGAGTTCCTTCCCCCGCTCACCGCGGGCATCGCCGTCGCCCAACCCGACCTGTCCCACGCGGGCGGCATCTCGGAGGTCCACCGCATCGCCTCCCTCGCGGAGGCCTACGGCGCCCAGCTCGCCCCGCACTGCCCGCTCGGCCCGATCGCCCTGGCGGCCAGCCTCCAGATCGCGTTCGCCACCCCCAACTTCCTCATCCAGGAACAGAGTCGCGGCATCCACTACAACAAGGACGCCGACCTGCTGTCCTACCTCGTCGACCCCGCACCGTTCCGATTCGTCGACGGCCACGCCCTGCGCGGCGACGCCCCCGGCCTCGGCATCACCGTCGACGAATCCGCCGTACGCGCCGCCGACCGCACCGGCCACGCCTGGCGAAACCCCGTATGGCGGCACCCCGACGGCTCCTTCGCGGAGTGGTGAGCGTGCCGCTGGACATCGTCACCGACCTTGCCCACGGCGGCCGTTGGACCTCACTGCGCGGTGCCGGACGCGAATGGCTGTGGCGGCGTACGGCACCCGAGCGGGACAGCGTCTCCCCGGGCGACGCCTTCGTGGACGCGGGCGGACTGGAGGAATGCGTCCCCACGGTCCGGGGCACCCCCGACCACGGGGACGCCTGGTCGCGGCCGTGGACACGGGAGGGAGCAGCGGACGTCCTGCACTGCGACCGCTTCACCCTGGCGCGCACGCTGCGCGCCACCGCCGACGGGGCTCAGGCCGACTACGTCCTGACGGCCGACGCGGGCTTCCGCTTCGTATGGGCCGCCCATGCCCTCCTCGACCTGTCCGATCATGCCGCGCTGCACACCCGCGACGGAGCTCGCACTCGGCTCTTCCCGGAAGCGGCACCGCTGTTGGAGAGGGCGTGGCCGGACGGCGCCCCATGGGTGGAGGGCCGGTGGCCCGCACCGGGCGGGCTGCGCCTGGACCGGTTCGGGCCGGACGACGGCACCGCCGTAGGTGCAGTCGTGGACGCTTCCGAATGCTGCGTGCACGACGATGCGGACCGGCTGTCGCTGACCCTCGAAGCCGACGGGCAGCCCATGTCCATCGCCCTGTGGCGCAACCTGGGCGGCTTCCCCGCCCCGCACCCCTACCGCAGCACCGGCGTCGAACCGATGCTCGGCCGCGTCTTCGACCTCGCCCAGGCGGGTCCCGGTGACGCCGCGCGGGTACCCGCCTCCGGCGAGGTGCGGTGGCGGCTGACGCTGACCACGACCTGCCGCTGCGCCTGAACTGACCTGTACGGAAAGGGAATTCGTCACATGGATCTGCGAGCGGCCCTGGCCGCCCATCGCCTGGTCGCGATCGTACGCGGCACCGATCCCGAAGCCGCGGTGCGTACCGTACTGGCCCTGGCCGAGGAGGGCGTCGAACTGATCGAGGTGTCCCTCAGCGGTGCGGACGCGCTGTCCGTCATAGCCCGGGCCCGCAAGGAGTTCGGCCCCGACCGGCCCCTCGGCGCCGGTACGGTCCTGACCGCCGACGACGCCCGCGCCGCGCACCGGGCCGGCGCGAACTTCGCCGTGACTCCCGCACTGGGGGAGGGCGTTGGCGCGGCGCGCCAACTCGGACTGCCGGTACTCGCCGGGGTGATGACCCCCACCGAGATCCTGGCCGCCCGCCCTCTCGGTGTCGCCGCACTCAAGATCTTCCCAGCGGCCGAAGCTGGCGGACCCTCCTACCTGAAGGCCTTGCGCGGACCGTTCCCGCACGAGCTGTTCGTGCCGGTGGGCGGTGTCGACGAAGCGGCGGCCCGCGCGTATCTGGCCGCCGGAGCGACCGCCGTCGGAGTCGGCTCGCCCCTGGTCGGCGACGCGGCCGACGGCGGCAGCCTGACCGAACTGCGCGCCCGGGCCCGCGCCTTCCTCACCGTCGTAGCAGAAGCCGCCGTAGCAGAAGCCCCGTCCGCGGGCCAGGCGTCATGACGAACGGGTGGCCGCACGAGGCCGGAGCTGTGGTCTGCATCGGCGAGACCATGGCGGCCCTGGCTCCCGCTCCGAACGCCTCGCTGGAGAGCGCTGCGGAGTTGACGGTCTCGGTGGCCGGGGCCGAGTCGAACGTGGCCATGTATCTCGCGGATCTCGGGGTCCCCGTCTCCTGGCTCTCGGCGGTGGGAGACGACGCGTTGGGGCGGCGGGTGCGGGCCGAAGTCGGCGCGGCGGGCGTCGATGTCAGCGGGGTGCGCCGGGACCCGGAGCGACCCACGGGCCTGCTCGTGAAGGAGCCGAACGGTGCCGGGACCCGCGTGCACTACTACCGCGGCAACTCGGCGGCCTCGGCGATGGGCCCCGACGTACTCGACGACGACAGGGTGGGGTCGGCCTCCGTCCTCCACCTCACGGGCGTGACTCCGGCACTGTCCCCGTCCTGCCGGACCCTGGTGACAACGGCGTTGACCGTCCCGGTCGGCGAGCGGCCGTATGCCATCAGCTTCGACGTCAACCACCGTCCCGCGCTGTGGCCGCCCGGCACGGCATCGACCGTGCTGCGCGATCTCGCCGACCTCGCCGACATCACCTTCGTCGGGCTCGACGAGGCGCAGGAGTTGTGGGACGCGAACCTTCAACCGGCCGACGTACGAAAGCTGTTGGCGCGCCCGCGCCTCCTCGTCGTCAAGGACGGCGGCCGTGCGGCGACCGCGTTCAGTGACGAAGGCACCTGGACCGTGCCCGCTCTGCGCACGGACGTGGTGGAGCCGGTCGGGGCGGGCGACGCGTTCGCCGCCGGCGTTCTCGCCGGACTGCTGCGCGGCCACGGCGTGGAACGTGCGCTGCGGCTGGGGCACATCACGGCCGCGTCGGCACTCAAGGTGACGGCCGACCACGGCCCCTTGCCGGACGATGCCCGGATCGAACGGCTCCTCGGGCTTTCGGCTGACGAGTGGGCGGTCGGCCTTCTCTGAGAGGGCGCGTCGCGACGACGGCCCGTACTCACCGCCTCAGCCGACGACCGGGCGGGCCAGTGCTGCCCGCGCGCGGGAGACGAGTTCCGGGCGGTCGACCCGGGACAGGATGATGCCCTGCGTGCAGTTGGCGAACTGCGCGGCGAGTTCCACCGCGATCCGCTCCCCTTCGTCGGCTGCCCCGTCTCCGGCACGGGCCAGGCGGTCGATCAGCGCCGTGGGAACACACCCGTCCGGAAGCTCGCGCCGCAGGAGTTCCGCCTCGGCGAGGGAGCGCAGCGGGTGCACGGTGGCGAGCACCGGTACATCGCCGTCGATGACCTTGAGCAGCGTGTCCAGGGAGTGTTGCGAGTAGACCGGGCTGGTGACGATGAAATGCGCTCCGGCCGCGATCTTGCGGCGGGTTCGGGCGCGGGCCGCAGGCGAGAGCACGGGCGCCGCTCTGATCCTGACCCCGATGTCGAAGTTCGTGGCCGCCTCCAGCCGCAGGCCGTAGCGGTCCACGCCCTCGTTCAGTCCACGCAGGAGCTCGATGAGCCCGACGGCGTCGACCGCCCACCGGCCGTCGATCGTCGATCGGTCCCCGGCGGGTGGCGGGCTGCCGTTCCCGCAGATCAGCCGGGTGACGCCGCGGGCGTGACCACCGAGCAGATGCGCCTGAAGTGCCATGACGGTCCGGCTCCAGGTGGTCACCGTGGCGAGGGCCGGTACTCCGGCGCGGTTCTGGCAGGCCGCCGCCAGGTCGATCGACTGGTTGGTGCTGGTGTACCGCGGCCGTTCGGGACCGGAGGTGGCCGTGACGACGAGATCCGCGCCCGCGGCGCGCACGGTGGCACCGGCATCGGCGGCGGACTCCCGATCGCCCGCCTGCGGCACGACGTACGCGCCCAGGAGCGGAGCACCTCGCGCGGCCAGCACATCCCTCACGCGTTGCCTCCCAGTCCGTTGACGATCTCCAGTGCCACCTGAACCGCCAGCCGGTCGGAGTAGGAGCCGAGGTCGAGTCCGGTGATCTTCTCGGCCCGGTGCACCCGGTAGGCCACCGTGTTCGGGTGTGTGTGCAGCAAGGTGGCCGCGCGTTGCAGGCTGCCATTCTGACGGAAGTAGGCGGTCAGCGTCGCGCAGAAGTCGGTGCCGTTGGTGCGGTCGTGGTCGATCAGATCCCCCAGCAAGTCGCGGGCGTAGCCGGCCAGTTCGGCGGGGTCGTGCACCTGGGCCAGCAGCCGGTGGACACCGAGTTCGGCGAACACGGTCACATCGGACAGCCCGGTCATCAGCCGGCCGACGTCCACGGCACGCCGTGCCTCCGCGTACGAGGTGCTGATCTCTACCGCTCCGGTGTGCGCGTCACCCAGCCCGGCGTAGAGCCGTACCTCGGGGAAGCGTGCCGTCACGACCTCGCGGCACAGCCGGGCCAGCGCGATGAGTTGACGGTTGAGTCCGGCGTCGTTGTCACCGGGGACGAGCGCGACCACCTCGGCGTCGCGGTTCACGACCGTCGCGGCCGGACAGCGCGTGGTGATCATGTGCTCGACCACATCGGTGGCGGCGGGCGCGGGTACGCCCGTGGGTGAGAACGGCGCCGCCACCAGCACGCGGTGGCGCTCGTCCGGTTCGATACCGAGGTGCCGGGCCCATGCCTTGGCGTCCGCCTCGGTGCGGTCGCCGACGAAGACCAGCCCGTCGAACAGCTCGCGGCGCGCGCGTCCGGCGGCGATCGCGACGACCCGACGGCGGCCGAGGACCACCGCGCAGACCATGGCCGCGTGCTCCGTCACCATGATCCGGGCGTCCTCGCCGGTCTCGTCGATGTCATGACCGGCGGTCACCAGAGAGGCCACCGAGTCGTCGCCGACGAGGATCGGGGCCACCACCAGGGACACCGCCGAGGCACCCGAAGCGGGCAGCGACAGGGCGCGGCGCATATGGGCCGCCGCGGCGACCAGTTGGGAGACCGCTTCGGGGTCGCTGGTCAGCACACTCGTGAGCCGTTCCTCACCCGCACGAGCGGACGCACCGGCGCACACCGCCAGCACCGAGAGCGAATCGTCGACCACCGCCGCCCACACACCGGCGCGTTCGGCGACGACCGTGACGATCTGTTCGAGGTCGCAGTCGGTCGTCGCCAGGCTGGAGAGTTCACCGCACAGGGCCACCACCTGACGGAGGTCGGCGAACTCGTCGCGCGAGGTCGTCATCGGGTTCGAGGGCCCACTTTCTGAACAAGGCCGCCCCCGACGGCAGTTCCGTCGCGGGAGTCACATCCCGTCCATCCTGCTGCCGACGGCGCACGCTGCCAACCCGGCAGCGGCAGCCCTGTGGTGCACCACAAGCAGCGGCCCCTTCGCTTTGGGGTCGGCGACCGCGCGAGGGCCGCCCGTGCTCTGCGACCGTTTTGCAGGCGCCGAGATCGTGAGCCTCACCGGGTTCCGGCCGGACCGCACCCCCCTTCGTCGGACGGAAGGCACAGCAACGTGGACAGGGCGACAACCGAGAGTCTGCAGACAGCGATCGACCGGGTCGGGAACGCCGTCGACGTCATACGCAACCAGTCGACCAGAGCGTTCTCGCACGGCCTGGGCTTCGTCCCCGCCGAGTTCACCAACTGGCGCGAGGAAGCATTGGCTTGGCACAACTCGTGCGCGCTGCTGGACCAGTCCCACCACATGACCGACCTGTTCATCGAGGGCCCGGACACGGTCCGGATGCTGCAACACCTGGGAGTCAACAGCTTCGCCGGATTCGGCAAGGACAGGGCGAAGCAGTTCGTGGCCGTGAACAACGACGGCTTCTACATCGGTGACTCGGTGCTGTTCGGCCTCGACGACCACTCCGTCGACCTGGTCGGCCGGCGCACCGTGATCGACTGGGTCGAGTTCAACGCGCGCAGCGGCGACTGGGACGTGACCGTCGACCGCGACCCGCAGTCGGTCCAGCGCGGAGGCTGCCCGCCGAGGCTCTACCGCTTCGAGATCCAGGGTCCTTCGGCCGGCCCGCTGGTGGAGAAGCTGACCGGACAGCCGATACCCGACGTGAAGTTCTTCGGCATGGCCACCCTGACGATCGCCGGCCGACAGGTCCGGGCCCTCCGCCACGGGATGGCCGGACAGGTCGGCTTCGAACTGTTCGGTCCGTGGGAGGAGGGAGCCGAGATCTACGAGGCGATCCGGACGTCCGGCGAGGAGTTCGGCATCAAGCAGGTCGGCGCCATGGCCTACTCCACCGCCAACCTGGAGTCCGGCTGGATCCCCGGCCCGATGCCCGCGATCTTCACCGGCGCCGACCTCGCGGCCTACCGCGACTGGCTGCCGGCCAGCAGCGCGGGCTCGCTGGGCGGAAGCCTGTACTCGCGGGACATCACCGACTACTACGTGACGCCCTACGACCTCGGCTACGAACGGCTCGTCAAGTTCGACCACGACTTCGTGGGCCGCGACGCCCTGCGCGCCCGCGCCGACGAACCGCACCGGCACAAGGTCACCCTCGTCTGGAACCCCGACGACATCGCCCGGGTCTTCGCCTCGCTCTGGACACCCGGACCGACGTACAAGTACTTCAACATCCCCAAGGCGCGCTACGGACAGTTCCAGATGGACACGGTGCTGTCCGAGGACCACCAGGTGGGGATCTCGATGGACTGCGGCTACGTCGTGCGTGACCAGTCCGTGGTCTCGCTGGCAGTCGTCGACGAGGCGGTCGCGCGCCCGGGGACCCAGGTCCGCGTGGTGTGGGGGGAGAGCCCGCGCTCGGTGAAGCCCGGCGTCGAGCCGCATGAGCAGACCGAGATCCGCGCCACGGTCGAGTCCGCGCCGCTCGACCCCTTCGCGCGGACCAAGTACCGCTCCGCTCCGCAGAGTTGACCGTCCCCGGAGCGTCGTACACGAGGAGCCCCATGAGTTTCGGCAGCACAGCACCCACGGCGGTGAGCACCTCACTGCTGGACGACTTCTCCCTGGAGATGACCGGCAAGGACGTGGCCGGACTGGAGGAGGCCGCCGCCACGATCCCGCAGGGGACCCGGATCAACGTCACCTTCCTCGGCAACGAGAACCTCGCCATGCGACTGGCGGCCGCCCGCGCGGTCAAGCGCCTCGGGTTCGTGCCCGTGCCGCACATATCGGCCCGACGGCTCGGCTCGCAACGGCAGTTCGAGGACTTCCTCGCCGGTCTCCGGGCGGACGGCACCTGCGACGACGTCTTCGTCGTGGGCGGCGACCCGAACACACCCGAAGGCCCCTACGACGACTCCCTGTCGCTCATCAGGACCGGACTGCTCCAGCGCTACGGCGTCCACCACGTCGGCATGAGCGGCTACCCGGAGGGCCACCCCGCCATCCCCGCCGGCGTGTTGTGGTCCGCCCTGAACCTCAAGGCCACCGAGCTCACCGAACAGGGCCTGAGCGGCAGCGTCATCACCCAGTTCGCCTTCGACGTCGACCCCGTCCTCACCTGGATCGAGGACCTGCGGAAGCGCGATGTCACCCTCCCCGTCCGGATCGGTGTCCCCGGCCCTGCCGGAGTGCGGCGCCTGATGTCCTACGCCGCCCGGTTCGGAGTCGGCACCGGCGCGTCCATCGCCAAGAAGTACGGCCTGTCGCTCACCGGTCTGCTGGGGACGGCCGGACCCGACCGGTTCCTGCGCGCCCTCGCCGACGGCTACGAGTCGGGCCGCCACGGCGAGGTGAAGGTGCACTTCTACACCTTCGGCGGGCTCCGGACGACCGCCGAGTGGATCGCCGGGTTCAGGAAGGAGGCCCTCGTATGACCCTCACGCAGACCGCGTCCACCGGCACCGCCAAGAAGAGCGGGGGAGCCGGACACCAGGCCTCACTGATCGTTCAGGGGGCCGACGCCACCGGCATCGTCGCCGCCATCACCTCCCGGCTCAGCGAGCACGGCGCCAACATCGTGTCCCTGGACCAGTACTCGGACGACCCGCAGGGCGGCGCCTTCTTCCAGCGTGCCGTCTTCGGCATGGACGGCCTCCGCGCCGCCCTCCCCGGTATCAGGGCCTCCCTGGACGAACTGGCCCAGAAATACGCCCTGACGTACACGCTGCGCGATCTGTCGGCGCCCAAGCGGGTGGCGATCTTCGCGTCCAAGTCCGACCACTGCCTGCTCGACCTGTTGTGGCGTCACCGTCGGGGCCAACTCCCGGTCGGTATCGCCATGGTGATCTCCAACCACCCCGATGTCGCGGAGGAGGTGCGGTCGTTCGGCATCCCCTTCTTCCACGTGCCCTCCATGGGGGCGGACAAGTCGGCGGCCGAGGCGGAACACCTGCGGCTGCTCAAGGGCAACGTCGACTTCGTCGTCCTGGCCCGCTACATGCAGATCCTGTCGGGAGACTTCATCGAGAACCTCGGCGTCCCGATCATCAACATCCACCACTCCTTCCTGCCCGCCTTCATCGGTGCCGGCCCCTATGCCAAGGCGAAGGAACGTGGAGTGAAGCTGGTGGGGGCCACCGCCCACTACGTCACCGAGGACCTCGACGAGGGCCCGATCATCGAACAGGACGTCGTGCGGGTCACCCACGCCGACACCGCCGCCGACCTTGCCCGCCGTGGCGCGGACGTCGAGCGCGCGGTGCTCTCCCGTGCGGTGCTGTGGCACGCGGAGGACCGCGTCATCCGCAACGGCAAGCACACCATCGTCTTCACCTGAGGACGACACCCCCTGGACGAGGCACGGCGACTGGAGATCCGATGACGCATCCCACCCCGCACGCCCGCGCTCCGCGCACGTTCCACCTGTCCCGTGGCATCCGTGTCCTGGCGGTGGCGACCACCGCGGCGCTCGGTGCCGCGCTGCTGGGCGCCTGCGGCGGCACCGACTCCGCTGCGGACGGCACGGTCACCGTGGGTGTCGGCGGCAACATCTTCGACCTGCCGATCCGCCTGGCCGAAGCCAACGGCTACTTCGCCAAGCAGGGCCTGAAGGTCAAGTTCGTGACCCTGACCGCCGCGACCGACACCTCGGCGCTCCAGTCGGGCTCGGTGCAGTTCCTCAACGACAGCCCCACCGACTTCCTGTCCGCCATCGGCAAGCATCTCCCGGAGACCGCGATCTCCACCGACGGCGCCGGCAACCCGCTGGGACTGATCGTCAGCACCAAGTTCGCCGAGGAACACCACCTGACCGCCGATACGCCCGCCGCGGAGGTCGCCAAGGCGCTGGCCGGTTCCACCGGCGGTTCCAGCTCGGCCAACACCAAGGCGGAGGCAGGCCTTTTCCTCAAGGAGTACGGCGTCGACCCGGACAAGGTGAAGTGGATCTCCCTGCTGAGCGCGAGCGCGGACAAGGCCGCGCTGAAGAGCAACGAGATCGACTGGTTCACCACCTCCGAACCGACCCCGCTGGAGATCCAGGACTCCGGGGACGGGGTGGTGGTCGCGGATGCGACGAAGGTCCCGGCCTGGTCCGACGCGAAGACGGGTTACACGATCCTGGTGGTGGCCCGCAACAGCTATCTGTCCCAACATGCCGCCACCGCAAAGAAGTTCGTCACCGCGGTGCAGCAGGCGACCGCTTACATGCACGCCCACCTCGACTCCGCGGAAGTGCAGAGCGTGGCACAGAAGGCGCTTCCGGGAGTGCCGGCGAACGTGATCAAGTCGAGCCTGCCGCTGGTCGACTGGCCGGCCGACGGTGCGATGAGAACCGCGGGCTGGAACACGACGCTGGCGTTCATCAACTCGTTGGACACACTGCCCGCGACGGCCAAGGTGACTTCCGACAACTGGACGGACAAATACCTGCCGTAGAACGAGGGCGGCCGAGGAGGGTGCGGTCCGCGCCGTGCGGACCGCACCCTCGGATGTACTGGCCTACTGCGGTGCCGTGATCCGCAGCCTGATCGTCCGGGCTTCGGGGCGCAGCGCGAACTCGGGCCATACATCCGGGCCGCAGGCCCTGGAGCCGAGCCCGTGCTGGGCCGCGTCGATGAACAGGTGGCTGGTCGTCGACGCCGGCAGTTCGAACGGGTGTCGGGACCGCGCGATCTCCTGCGGGGTGTGGCGGCTGAGGGTGAAGCCGGGGCGGCGCCCGTGCGTGTCGGGGAGGGCCACGATGTGCAGCACTTCCGTGTCGCCGCTGGTCAGGGACAGTTGGCGCAGTGCCGATCGGTGACCGGTCTCCTGGGGGCGGGCGTATTCGACGGCGAGGTCGTGGACGGTGGCGGAGAACCGGCCGGTGACGGCGGCGCGCACACTGTCGGGGTAGGACTCCAGCGGGCCGAGGCCGAACCAGCCGGCGCCGTCGACGGGAGCCGTGCCGTCGGGCAGGTCGAAACGGATCCCGATCCGCGGCCACACCGTCCGCCAGCCGCGCGAGGGCTGGATCTCCACCCGCAGCTCCAGTTCACCGTCGTCCTCCAGCGACCACACGGACTCCACCAGCACCGACAGGCCCGAGTCGGCGGCCGCGACCTTGTCGACCGTGCGCAGGGCGTCCGTGGTCTGCTCCACGGACACCCGTCGCGACGTCAGCCGGTCGAGTCCATCACGGCGCCACAGCTCGGCGTTGGAGACCCCGGAGACGCTCGCGTCGCTCTCCCCGACCTCGCCCCACGCGCCCTCGTCGTTGTCGGTCGGCGCGCGGAACAGCTCCAACCTCGGTCCCGCGACGGGACGGTCGCCGAGGCGTGCGAGGGATCCGCCGGTGAACTCGGCGATGCCGAGCCTCAGCGTTCCGTCGCCGGGCAGCCAGCCGGATCGGGGCCGGGCACCGGGGACAGGGCGTCGAAGTGAGCGGTCCAGTTGGGCAGTTGCGAGCACATGGCCCTCGGGCGCCCAAGCCGTCTCAGTCGCCAACACCGCGTCGATCGTCAGCCATGTCTCGGCGTCGGGAGACACCGGCACCTTTGGCAGCGACACCCATCCCGAGTCGCCCGCCGCGACCCGGGGGACCTCCAACTCCCCGGAATCCACCGGCGTTCCGTCATGCTCGACCCGCCAGCGGAAGCGCAGGTCGGACAGGTCGGCCGTATGCCGCAGGTTGGTGATCGCGACCTTGTCGCCGTCGAACGCGAAGTCGACCGGCGCCACTACGGCCTTGAACTCGTGGAGGCTGGGCGTCGGGGTGCCGTCGCTCAACACCATGCCGTCCATCACGAAGTTGCCGTCGTGGAGGACCTCCCCGAAGTCACCGCCGTACGCGTAGTACGGCGTCCGGTCCGGGGCCGTGGCCAGGATGCCGTGATCGCGCCACTCCCAGACGAAGCCGCCGTGCAGGCGCGGATACTCGTGGACCAGCGCCTCGTACTGGTCGAACGCGCCGGGGCCGTTGCCCATCGCGTGGGCGTACTCGCACAGCAGGAACGGCTTGGTGCGCTGCCGGGCCCCTTGCGAGGGCGTGCAGTTGAGCAGCGGGGCACGGGAACCGTCGGTGCCGATCTGCTCGGTCTCCAGCAGGGACGCGTACATACGGGAGTAGACGTCGGTGTACTCGCCGGTGTAGTCGCCCTCGTAGTGGACGGGGCGGTCGGCGTCCCGGGCGTGCACCCAGGCCGACATGGCGGCGAGGTTGCTGCCGGTGTCCGACTCGTTGCCGAGGGACCAGATCACGATGCTGGGGTGGTTCTTGTCCCGTTCGACGGTCCGCTGGATCCGGTCGAGGTAGGCCTCGCGCCAGGCCGGGTCGTCACTGGGATTGCCGACCCAGTCGACCTTGCCGAAGCCATGGGTCTCCAGATCGCATTCGAGGATCACCCAGAACCCGAGCTCGTCGGCGAGGTCGAGCAGCCGGGGATGCGGCGGGTAGTGGCTGGTGCGGATCGCGTTCACGTTGAACCGCTTCATGAGGGCCAGGTCCTCGCGGGCGTGCGTCTCGTCGAAGACCCGGCCGCGCTCCGGGTGCGTCTCGTGCCGGTTCACCCCGTGGAACACGACCCGGCGACCGTTGACCAGGAACTGGTCCCCGCGGATCTCGACCGTACGGAAACCCACGCGCAGGGCGACTGTCTCGGAGGCCGTCGACACCGTGGCGTCGTACAGGCGGGGCAGCTCGGCGGACCAGGGTTCCACGTCCGGGACGTCGACGGGAGCCACCTCGGCGGGCGTGGCCCAGACCCGCTCGACGCCGAGTTCGGGAATGCGCAGGGTGACCGGGAACGCCGTGGCGTCGGCGGTGATCTCCGCGTCGACCCGGCCGCGCCCCTGGTCGAAGCCGGTCCGCAGCCAGACGTCCTCGATGCCCCCGGCCGGCCGGGCGACCAGGGTGACATCACGGAAGATGCCCGGCAGCCACCACTGGTCCTGGTCCTCCACATAACTGGCAGCCGACCACTGGTGCACCCGTACGGCGACGACGTTCTCGCCCGTGCGCACCACGGACGTCACGTCGAACTCGTGGGCCAGCCGACTGCCGCTCGCGCCGCCGACCTCCACCCCGTTGACCCACACCCTGAACAGCGACTCGACACCGTCGAAGCGCAGCACGACCCGCTCGGCGTCCGACCACTCGGCGGGCACGTCGAAGGTGCGACGGTAGTCGCCGGTCGGGTTCTCGTCCGGGACGTACGGCGGGTCGATGGGGAACGGGTACTGGATGTTCGTGTAGATCGGGCGGCCGTACGCCCCGTCGCCCTCCAGTACCCAGTGGGAGGGCACGGGGACGCTGTCCCACTCGTGATCGTCGAAGCCCTCGGCCGCGAAGTCCTCCCCCGCCGACGCCGTGGGGGACAGGCGGAAACGCCATGGCCCGTTCAGCGAACGGGACGGCGCGTCGGAGTGCAGCCACGAGCGGGCCGGGCGCAGCGCGCCATGCCCGGGTGCGATGTCGGAAACGAGAGGGGAGGACTCGGGGAGCGACTCGGGGAGCAAGAGGTCACAACGCTTTCGTGAGAACAGAACGGGCGTACTGCATTCGATCATGGACGTCTACCGGAGCACGACGGTGCGGATCTCCCATGGGCCGAGGGCGAGTTCGAGCTCGTCCCGGACCTGGGTGTGCGAGATCGGCCGGCCCAGCAAGTCCACGGTGGCGGCCTCGGTGAAGGACCCCGTCACGCGGACCGTCGACGCGCTGTCGCTCATCGCGGTCAGCCGCACTTCGACGCCGGACCCGTACTCGTCGTCGGTGACCCGACGGACGGCCGAGACGAGGACGCCCGTCCCCTCGACCCGCAACCCGGTCGTGTCGGGCGGCAGTTGACGCCCGGCGGGCGCGGTGCCACGAGTCACCAGGACGTCGTTGCGGAACTCCTCGGCGAGCGCCACCGCGTGCGCACCGCGCCAGCCGTCCGCCGAGGGCACGACGGCGAACCGGTTCTCGATCCGCATCCCGAGATCCTGCGCGCCGGGTACGGGGATCTCGCTCGCCGCCGGTTCGTCGCGCAGGGGATGGATGTTGACACTGATCGAGCCGATCGCGCGCAGCAGCGTGACGGCGAGTTCGGAGCCGTCGCCGACGAGTTCGTACTCGCCGGAGTGGTCGAGCAGGACGTTGGCGGCACCGGCCGACACGAACGATCCGGCCGGGAAGGTCGGCAGCGGGTACTCGCCCCAGCCGCCCTCCGCGGTGAGCCCGCGCTCGGTCACGGCGAACTGCCCGGCGGACGCCGATGTCAACACGGGCTCGGGCAGCGGCACATGGAAGCGCAGCCGGTGATCGGCGGACTGGTTCAGGAAGGACGTGGAGATGCGTACGAAGGGTTCGCCCACGCGCACTTCCACCAGCGTCTCCACCGGCGTCGGCACGGTCCGCTCGTCGCGCACATCGCGGTCGGCGGAGAGCGCGGCCGGCCACGCGTAGACACGGGTCACCCGCAGCCGTGCACGCAGCGGTCCGGTTTCGAGGAGTTCGACGGCGATCTCCGTCGGCTCCGACACGAGGACGTCGTGCGCCGGGGGAGCGTAGTTGTAGCTGTCGCCCCGGTCCCCGCCGTCGACGAGCCGGCCGACGCCGTACAGCACGGTGCCGTCGGAACCGGTGATGTCCAGGGTGCCGTCGGCGGCGACCGCGACCTCGACCAGGCCGTTGGAGAGGGTGCGGTCGGTCGCCGTGGAGTTGACCGAAGTGGCACCAGCCGTCTCGTTCGGCTCGACCCGGAAGGCGGCCAGTCCGGAGGCGGGCACGTGCACAGGGACGAGTGCGGTGGCCCGAGCCTCCTCAACTGTCAGCACACGCCACTCACCGGGATGCGCGGCGGCCGCGGCGGCGACCTCGCGGCGCAGGATCAGCAGGTCGAAGGGCCCGCCGCTCGGTACCTCGGCGAGGTGGAAGACGAGTTCACCGGGGACGAGTTCGTAGTGGTCGATCAACCGGCCGAACAGTTCGCGACGGTGGATACGACGAAGTACGCGTTCGAGTTGCGAGGCGTCCATGCGCTCGTCGCTGAGGACGGTCGGTGCTTGGGAGATCAACTGCACGGGAGCCGTCGAACCGTCGGCGGCGGTCGCGATCAGCGCTGTCCCCTCCGGCGGGGCTACGACATCCACCTCGACCAGTGCGGTCCGTGCCGACGGCAGCGGGTTGGCGACCAGGTAGGCGTCGCTCGGCACGCGGGCGGCGGGCTCGGAGAGCGCCGCGTCCCGGACGGCACGGGCCGTCTGCGCGGCCTCGGCGAGCCGGGCGGCGACCTGGTCGCAGGTCTCGTCGGTGCCGGAGCCGACGACCGAGTCGTGCGCGGTCGACTCGATGATCTTGTGCCAGGCGAGGTCGAGGAACGGCGAGTCGTCGCGCCCGGACCACAGGGCGTTCATGCGCTCGGCGTGGTCGATCGTGCGCTCGGCGACCGCCATCCGCTGCTTGAGCCCGAGCCGCACGGAGAGCACACCCGGCAGGATGTTGCCGCGTGCGTGACTGCGCAGCTCGCCCGTGACGACGGTGGACACCTCGTCGCGGACGTGCTTGCGGATGTACTCGTCGAGGGTGGCGACGGTGATGGCCCGCCCCTCGCCGGACGCCCGCCGCAGCCAGGACGCGAGCTGCGGGTCGGGCGCGTTGTGGTCGGTGCCGGCCATCGCCAGCACCGGATCGCCGCCCCATCGCTCGACCGTCATCTCCGCGTAGTCGCCGAGGGCACGGCCGATGCGGTCGGGCACCAGCAGGACGTCGAGGCCGTTGTCGTAGCCGTCGAAGAGGAACTCGGTACGGACCTCGGAGCCGTTCGGCGCACGCCAGTTGAAGGCGTGACCGGCGACGGAGCCGGGCACCCCGCGCCACAGGGCCGCGTGCTCGATCCCCGCCCGCGCCAGGATCTGCGGCATCTGCGCGACATGGCCGAACATGTCCGGCAGATAGCCGATGGGCATGGCGCCGCCGAGTTCCTCCGCGGCGGCCCACCCCATGCGCAGATTGCGCACGATGGTCTCGCCGGAGCAGAGGAACTCGTCGAGCAGGATCAGCCACGGCCCGACGGCGAGCCGGCCCTCGCCGACCAGGGCCGCGACACGGGCCCGGTTCTCCGGCCGTATCTCCAAGTAGTCCTCGATCGCGGCCATTTGGCCGTCGACGGTGAACCGGAATTCCGGGTCCGTCTCGGCCGTCTCCAGCACCGTGTCGAGGGCGGCGACGAGTCTGTGCCGGAACACCTGGAAGGGCTCGTACCACTCCCGGTCCCAGTGGAAATGGGGCACGAAGACGGCGGAGTCGGTCATGGCTGGCGGCACCTTCCGTGCGGGGGCGGTCACTTGAGGGAACCGGCGGCGAGTCCGGTGCGCCAGAACCGCTGGAGCAGGATGAACACGATGATCACGGGCACGATCGACACCAGCGAACCGGTGATCACGGACTCCTGGAGGAGCGGGGCGCGGGCCGTCTGGCCGTTCCACTCGTAGAGGCCGAGTGTGATCGGGAAGAGGGATTCCTTCTGCAGCATCACCATCGGCAGGAAGAAGTTGTTCCAGATGGCGACGAACTGGAACAGGAAGATCGTCACCAGCGACGGCGTCATCAGCTTGAACGCCACCGAGAAGAACGTACGGAACTCACCGGCCCCGTCCAGCCGCGCCGACTCCAACAGCTCCTGCGGGACAGCCGCGTTGGCGAAGATCCGCGCGAGATAGACACCGAACGGGCTGACGATGCTCGGCAGGAACACCGCGAAGTAGGTGTTGACGATGCCCGTCGCCGAGAACAGCAGGAACAGCGGGAGCGCCAGTGCGGTGGTGGGCACGAGGACGCCGCCGAGGATGACCGAGAACAGGAACTCCCGGCCCCGGAAACGGAACTTGGCGAGCGCGTAGCCGCACAGTGCCGAGATCAGCGTTCCCACGGCCGCGCCCAGCACCGCGTAGATCACGGTGTTGAGGGCCCACCGGCCGAAGATGCCGTCGCTGCGGGTGAACAGGACACGCAGGTTCTCGAACAGGTTGAAGTGCGAGAACGTCAGCCCGTTGGTGGCGGCGAGGTCGCCCTGCGGCTTGGTGGCCGCGACGATCAGGAAGTAGATCGGCAGCAGGAAGTAGACCGCCAGCAGAAGCATCAGGGCCATGGCGGCCGTACGGCTGACCTGGCTTTCACGATTGACGGAAGGGTTGCTCACAATCCGGCCCTCTTCGACGTCAGTCGCATGAACCCGAAGCTCAGGACGAAGGTGATGACGGCGATGACCACGGAGATCGCCGCGGCCTGCTGGTAGTTGTTCCCGGAGGCCACCGCGTACGCGAGCATGTTCGGGGTGAACGTGCTGGAGATGTTCGAGGAGATCTGCCGCAGCACGGCCGGCTCGGCGTAGAGCTGCAAGGTACCGATGATCGAGAACACCGTGGTGAGGACGATCGACGGGGCGATGATCGGGACCTTGATCTGCCAGGCGATGGTCCAGTTGTTGGCGCCGTCCAACTTGGCGGCCTCGTACAGCTCCTGCGGGATCGACTGCAGCGCCGAGAACATGATCAGCATGTTGTACCCGGTCCACAGCCACGTGGAGATGTTCGCCGCCGACCACAGCACGGCGCCCGGCCCGAGGAAGTCGGGCTTGAGACCGATGCCGTTCAACAGGTCTACGACGGGGCTGAGTTGGGGCGAGTAGAGGTACGACCACATGATCGCGGCGATGACACCGGGCACGGCGTACGGCATGAACGCGGTGATGCGGAAGACCGACTTGAGCCGCAGCAGGGGAGTGTCGAGGAGCAGCGCGATGACGAGCGCGACGAACAGCATGACCGGCACCTGCACGATGCCGAAGAGTCCGATGCGTCCGACGCTGGACCAGAACTCGGTGTTCTGGAAGACCTTCCCGTACTGCTCGAAGCCGCCGAAGGTCGTGTACGAGGTGCCGTACTGACCGCCGGTGCGGCGCACGACGCGGACGCTCTGCCAGAGCGCGTAGCCGACCGGCACCAGGTAGAACAGCACGAACGGGAGGAAGAACGGGATCACGAACGCGAAGATGGTGCCCGCCCGGGGGCCGCCGCCGTTGAGTCGGCGACGGCCCCCGTGGGAGGCCACCACGCGGGTCGCGCGGGTTGCGATGTCGGTCATCGTGCGGTCACTTGCCCGCCGCGGCCGGGATCGCCTGGTCCTTCATCGACTTCAGCGCGGACGCCTGGGCCGCCGACAGCGCGTCGGAGAGCGTGCCGTCACCGGCCGCCGCCTTGGCCATCGCGTCCTGGAGCGCGAGGTTCACCGTCTTCTGGGTGGGGCCCCAGGCGAAGCTGGTGTTGATCTTCTTGGACGAGTCGGCGAAGACGTCGAAGATCTTCTCGTTGTTGTAGTACGGAACTCCCTTGGAGAGCGCGGGCAGTTGGAGCCCGGCGTTCGCCGCCGGGTAGAGGCCGCCCAACTGGTTCTCCAGCGCGAGGGCCTCCGGGTCGGTGTTGAGCCAGGTGTTGAACTTGACCGACTCGTAGAGGTGCTTGCCGCCCTTCATGAACGCGACGGTCGAGCCGCCCCAGTCGCCGGAGGCGCCGTTCGTACCCCACGTCGGCATCGGGACGATCGTCCACTTCCCGGCCTGCTTGGGCAGGTTGTCGCGGAACATGCTGTAGCCCCAGGCCGCGCCGACGTAGCTGGCGATCTGGTCCTTCTGGTACGCGGCGTACATCTGCGTCGAACCGTTGGCGAGGTCGGTGCGCACGAGCTTGCCGGAGATCAGTTTCTGCCAGTAGTCGGCGACCTGCTTGCTCTGGTCCGAGGCGACGGTGACTTGCCACTTGTCGCCGGAGTAGCTGTACATCTGGGCGTTGTTCTGCCAGAGGAGCCCGTTGAACCACTCGGCGTTGTTCGGGTCGAAGAACGTGATGTCGAGCTTGGGGTCCGCCTTGTGCAGCTTCTGCGCGGCGGCCGCGTACTCGTCCCAGGTCGTGGGGATCGCGATGCCGTACTTCTTGAAGATGTCACTGCGCACGTAGAGGGCCATCGGCCCGGTGTCCTGCGGCAGGGCGAACACGCCGGTGCCGCCGAAGCTGGTCTGCGACCAGGTCCACGGCACGAACTTCGACTTGGCCGCGGTGGCCGCCGAGCAGGCCGAGGCGTCCACGAAGGCGCTCTGGGTGCGGAGGTTGGGGAGCTCGTCGTAGCCGACCTGCGCCAGGTCCGGCGCCTTGCCCGCCTTGAGGGCGTTGCCGAGGGTGCCGTACTGGTCGTTGGAGATGTTCTTCGTCTCGACCTGGATGTTCGGGTTCTTCTTGTTCCACAGGGCGACGACCTTGTCCATGCCCGGAACGGTGTTCCAGTACTGGAGGGTGACCTTGCCCTTCGCCGGTGCGCAGGAGGCCGTGGAGGTCTTGGCCGACGGCGTGGACGACGAGCATCCGGCGAGTACGGCGACACTGGCGGCCACGGCGACGGAGGCGAGGCGGATGCGCTTGACTGTGCTGCTCATGGTTTCCGTTCCAGACAACGACTAGCGACGGTGCTAGGCGGTTCGATGCTGATCCCTCGGGCGGGATGCCTTCTGGGTGGAAGGGACGTGGGCACACCATTTGTTGCGGGGTTGTCGTGGGGTCTAAGAGCGTCCCGTGAGCGCTCCCGTGAGCGCTCCCGGGACTGCTTGCAGATAGACCTTTTGAAGTGGGTTATGAATGCTCGGAAGTTTGCGCTTCGGCGCGGGCGGGTGTCAAGACATTCGGACCGGACGCGTGCGCGGCGGTCAGGCGGAGCCGCTCAGCCGCAGTGCGGCCCGCACGACGAGGTCGTCGGCGGCAAGAGCTTCCCCTCCCGACAGCAGACGCGCGACCTGCTCGATGGCGAGCACGCCGAGCTGGCGCGTGTCGAGGGCGACGCTGCTGAGCGGGGGCTCGACGAGTGCGCCGAGCTGCAGACCGTCGAAGCCGATCACCGCCAGCTCCCGCGGCACGCTCCGGCCGAGCCGGCGTGCTTCGCGCAGGGCGCCGATCGCGATGATGTCGTTGAACGTGAACACCGCGGTGATGTCGGGGTGCTCGCCGAGCAGGGTCCTGAGCGCAGCACCACCTCCGTCCGCCGTCTGATCCGCGCCGACCACCATGCCGGCGTCGATCCCGTGCTCCCTCGCCGCCGTGGTGAACCACTCGTGCCGGATGCTCGGCTCGGCGCGGGTGTGGTGGTCGAGCATGCCGATCCGCGTGTGCCCCGTCGCGACCAGATGCGCGACCGCCGCGTGCACCCCCTCCTCACCGTCGATCCGGATCGCGCTGAACCGCGTCCGCTGCTCACGCCCGATGAGCACCACCGGCATGCCACGGGTGAACTTCTCCAACTCGCCCTCGGGGCAACTGAAGTAGCCGATCACCGCGTCCACCTGCGAACTGATCACCTGGAGCGTCCCGAGTTCCTCCTCCGCCCGGTCCCCGGTGTCGTACACCACGACCTGCCAGCCACGGGTGCGGGCCGCCTCCAGCGCGGCGGCCGCGACCTCCGTGAAGAACGGGTTCAGCAGATCCGGGATGACCAGCCCGATCGTCATCGTGTCCTGCCGCACCAGCCCCCGCGCGAACCGGCTCGGCCGGTAGCCCAGTGCCCGCGCCGCGTCCAGCACCCGCTGTTTCGTCTCGCTGTCGATCTCGCCCTTGTCGTTCAGCGCCCGTGACACGGTCTGCCGTGACACCCCCGCCGACGCGGCGACATCATTGATCGTGACCTTCCGCGGCTCGGTCCCAGCCGCCGACGGCACCACCATCGCCCACCTCCCGCTTCTCGCGAACGCCGGTGCGCGCGCAGAGCCCGAGTATGCATGTACGGGGGCGGGGGGACGAAGCGGTGGCCTCCGGCTTTGGTGGGGGTGTGGGTGCTGGGGGTGGGGTCGGTCGGGCTGAGGTGGTGGGGTCTGTGGGGTGGACCGGGGGTGGGGGGTGAGGTGTTCGGGGGATGCCAGGAACGGTGGTGGGGGTGTCGCGGCGGGTGTGGAAGGCGCTGCGCAAGGTGGCTTCACGGCGGTGGGTGCCGGGGGTGATGGGTGGTTGCGGGTTGTGCCAGGGCGTGGTGTCCGGCCGTCACGCTTGTGCGCGCTGAGCCTCGCGTCAACGGTGCGATCCTCGGAGGGGGTTCTACGGCGTCGGCGGGGCGACCGGTGTTCGGCGGATCGCCGGAGCGCTTGTCGGGTCGTCCAGCGGGGTGTCGCGGCAGGTCCTGGACGCGCCTCGCCCGGCCGCCTCGCCGCCAATGAGTGGCCGCACGTCGGCGTGTCGGCGCGTGGCCGATGTAGCTGCCGGCCTCGCGCCCGCAGCATGTTCGACTGGGAAGGTTCTACGGCGTCGGCGCGGCGACCGTAGCCCGGGGCGTCGCCGGAACCCTGGTCGGGTCGTCGAGCAGGGCGTCGCGGCAGGTCTGGAACGCGCCGCGCAGGGTCGCCTCGCCGCCGAGGACGCCGAAGGTGATGAGGGGCTGCATGTCGGGGGCCAGGGTGTGGCGGCCGGCCAGTCGTGGTTCGAGGCCGGGCCTGAGCCAGGGGGCCCAGGTGGCGAGGTATCCGCCGAGGATGATCTCGCCGGCGTCGGTGACACCGGAGACGCCGAGGATCGCCGCTCCCAGCGCGTCCCCGGCGGCGCCGAGCGCGGCGGTAGCGACGGGATCGCCCGCGCGCAGGCGACGGTCCAGTTCGGCGAGTGCCGGTTCGCCGCCCTGTGTCTCGGCGACGCGGTCCAACCCGGCGGCGTGGAGCAGGGGTTCGGGGCCGATGTAGGTCGCCAGACAACCCCGCGCCCCGCAGCGGCATTCGGGACCGTCGAGCGCGATCGGCAGGTGCCCGATCTCGCCCGCCATGCCGTGACTCCCGCTGTGCACCCGGCCGTTGACGAGCAGCCCGCCGCCCACGCCGGTGTCCGCCTTGATGTAGGCGACGGTGTCGGGGTGCCGCACACCCTCGGCCGCGAGGGCGTGGTACTCGGCCAGCGCCGCCATGTTGGCGTCGTTGACCACCTCGACGGGGCAGTCGAGCAAGGGGAGTTCGGCGGCGACCAGGGCTCGCAGGTCGGTGCTGCGCCAGCCGAAGTCGATGGCGGCGGCGACCAGTTGGGAGGGGCCGACGACCGGTCCGGCCATGGCGACGGCGAGTTGGGCGAGGTGGGCGTGCGGTGTCGCGTCCCGTACCGCCGCCTCGGCCGTCCGCACCACGCAGCCGATGACCGCGGCGAGCGCGCGCGGATCGCCGTACGGCGCGTGGTGGGGCGCCGACTCGCGGTGCAGGACCTTGCCCTGGAAGTCCGCCGCCATGACATGCACGGACTCCAGGCTGACCTGGGCGGCGAGGACGACCACCCGTTCGGGAACGAGCCCCAGCAGCCGCCGGGGCCGGCCCCGGCCGCCGGACGGCACGGATCCCGCCTCACGCACCAGGCCGCGGTCGATGAGTTCCGCGACCAGCGCGGTGACGGTGGCGTGCACCAGCCCGGTGCCGACGGCGACCTCGGTGCGGGCGCACGGGCCATGGGCGTCGAGGTACCGCAGTACCAGGGCCAGATTGCGGCGTCGTACGTCGGCCGAGTCGGCGGGTGCGTTCACGCGGACGATTGTGCCCCGGCCGGACGGGATCCGGTCAAGGTGGCCAGGACATTATTTTTCGAGCCTTGAAATAAATAAATCCGCGTGGCCATACTCCCGGCACCGGCAACGACGCCGGTCCGTCCCCGTGGAGGCGTCCTTGTCCGCTTCGACCTCTTCCGCCCCCGCCACCGCCCGAACGGACGACACCCTGGGCCGCCCCCAGGTGAACGTCCTCATGTGGTCGATGGGCGCGGGATTCGCCGCTCTCTACACCGCCTACGCCGGTCTCGTGGTGGTCCTGCTCCCCACCCAGATCCAGAACCTCGACGCCGCCGCGAAGGAATCGAACCTCGCACTGGTGACGATGACCTCGTCGATCGTCACGCTCTTCGCCCAGCCGATCATCGGCGCGATCTCCGACCGCACCCGAGGCCGCCTCGGCCGCCGCACCCCCTGGATGCTGTTCGGCGCCGTCGGCGCGGTCCTCACCCTGCTGGCCATCTCCCACGCCACCACCCTGCTCTGGCTCACGCTGCTGTGGGTCGCCGTCCAAGTACTGCTGAACGTGATCCAGGCCCCGCTCACCGCCGTCATGGCCGACCGCGTCGCCCCCCGCCGCTTCGGCATGGTCTCCGCCTTCGTCGGCCTCGGCTCCAACCTCGGCGCCACCCTGGGCGTGATCGTCGCCGCCCGCTACGCCGGACGGCTCGGCCTGGGCTACGGCGTCATCGCCGCGATCGTCCTCGTGACCGTGCTCGCCTTCGTCCTCCTCAACCGCGACCGGACCCGCCCCGAGGCACCGGAGCCCTTCTCCTGGCGCCAGTTCCTGACCGGCTTCTGGGTCTCGCCGCGCCAACACCCCGACTTCGCCTGGGCGTTCGTGGCCCGTATGACCTTCATCCTCGGCTACTGGGGCGTCGCCACCTACCAGCGGTACGCCCTCCAGGACTATGTCGGCCTGGACGCCGACGCCGTGGACAGCGCCCAGCAGCTGATGTCCGTGCTCGCCCTCGTCGGCACCCTCGCGGGCGCCGTCCCCGCGGCGAAGATCTCCGACCGCACCGGCCGCCGCAAGATCTTCGTGATCGGCGCGTCGGTCCTGCTCGCCCTGTCCATGGCCATCCCGCTGGTCAGCCCCACCCTGCCCGCGATGTACGCCTACGCGCTGATCAGCGGCATGGGATTCGGTACGTACATGTCGCTGGACATGGCCCTGATGACCGAGGTCCTGCCCAAGGGCTCGGCGGCCGGCAAGGACCTCGGCATCCTCAACATCGCCACCAACGTGCCGCAGGCGCTCGGACCGATCATCGCCTCCGTGCTCATCACCTCCTTCGCCGCCGGATCCGACAAACTGCCGGGCTACCGCGTCCTGTTCGCCTTCGCCATGGCCGTCGTGCTGATCAGCGCGCTCGCCATCAGGCCGATCAAGGGAGTGAAGTAACGACGTAGGAAGTAGGAAGCAGGACCGCGGACAGAGGTCACCGAGAGACCTCCACGACCACCCGTTCCCCCCACCTCCCCAAGGAAGTCGCTCCGTGCCTCAGTCCGTGATCGCCGCCACGTCCCAGGGACCCGTCCTCGGGACGTGGCTGCACACCACCGCCCGTTTCCTCGGCATCCCCTACGCCCAACCCCCGGTCGGCGCACTCCGCTTCGCCGCCCCCGTCCCGGTCAGGCCGTGGACCGAACCACTCGACGCCACCCGGTACGGGCCCACCGCACAACGCCGCCCCTTCGTCCTCGACGGCCCCACCACCATCCCCGAACCCACGATCCAGGGCGACGGAGTCCTCAACCTCAACGTCTTCACCCCGGACCCGCACCCGGGCGCCGCCCTGCCGGTCCTCGTCTGGATCCACGGCGGCGGCTACGTCGCCGGATCCGCGGCCAGCCCCTGGTACGACGGCTCGGCCTTCGCCCGGGACGGAGTCGTCCTCGTGTCCATCGGCTACCGGCTCGGCATCGAGGGCTTCCTGCACCTCGACGACGCCCCCGACAACCGTGGTGTGCTCGACTGGATCGCCGCGCTGACCTGGGTCCGCGACAACATCGAGGCCTTCGGCGGCGACCCCGGGAAAGTCACCGTCGCCGGTCAGTCGGCCGGCGGCGGCGCCGCGCAGACCCTGATGGCCACCCCCTCCGCACACGGGCTCTTCCGCGCCGCGATCTCCCAGTCCGGCGCGGTCAGGTCCCCCCAGCTCCCGCGCGACGCCGTCGCCGACTCGGCCCGCCTGACCGAACGCACCGGCGTCCCCGCCCTCGCGTCGGCACTCCGCGACCTCACCGGCGACGAACTCCTAGCACTACAGGACGCCCTCACCACCCCCGAGGCCGGACTGCCCCTCGCCCCCTTCGCCGACGGGGAGTTGATCCCTGTGCCTGTCCCCGACGCCTTCGCGGCCGGCACCGCCGCCCCCGTCCCCCTCCTCCTCGGCTTCACCCACCACGAGTTCAACCCCCCGGCCGGAACCACCCCGCCACCCGCACCGCCCGAAGCCGTACAAGCCATGCTGGGCAGTCACGGCCTCGACCCCTCCGCAGTGGCCGAATACCTCGCCCTCCGTGCCGACGAGGACCCGGCGCAACGCATGGGCCAGGCTCTCACCGACGCCATCTTCCGCGGCCCCTCACTCGCCCTCGCCGAGGCCCGCGCCCACCACGAACTCCCCACCTGGTTCTACCACTTCACCTGGGGCAGCGCCGCCCACTGCATCGAGATCCCCTTCGCCTTCGACCTCCTGAACGCCGAACGCGTCACGGCCGCGACGGGCCCACACCCGCCCCAGCCCCTCGCCGAGGCGATGCACGCCGCCTGGGTCGCCTTCGTCCGCGACCTCGACCCCGGCCCCGACTGGCCCCGCTACACCAACAAGCGCCGCTCGACGATGATTTGGGACATCACCCCGCACACCCTCGATGACCCACTGAGCGCGGAACGCCGCATCTGGACCGCACGAGCAGCCACACCGTGAGGCTGTAGTGCAGCAATGGTCGGCCCCGCCGACGACGTGATCTGCGGGGCGCCGGGAAAACTCGGTGGCGGAACCGCGCCCTGGTCGTGGCACCATCGGCTCCCCCATCAGGTGAAGGGAGGCCGTGAGCATGACCAGGGAAGAGGCCATGAGGCAGCTCGGGCGACTCGGTCGGTGGCGCGCGTTCGGCCGGCATGTGGGATCCGACCAGTTGATCCAGGCGGGGCTGGACGCACTCCTCGCGGACGTCGACAGTCCATCCGTCCCCCTCCTGGCCGGTCTTGCGCGAAGGGAGGAGCCCGACGCACCTGAGCTCTTCGACCAAGTACTCGACGAGCTGGGCCTGTTCTTCGAGCCACCTGCCGACCCCACGGCCGCGAAATGGTCCCTCGCATACTGGCTGGCCGAGCAGATCATCGACGGCAGCCTTGCCCCGTCCACCGGAGCCGACCTGATCTGAGCCGAGGTAGCCGGGGACCTCGACTACCCGGACGCACTTCAGCCGATCGTCCGGTGCGCGATGTCGCTCGCCGACTGGGACGAGAAAAACTGGAACGTGCCTTTCGAGTCTCTCGAACGCGACGCCCTCCAGGCCGCGAGGGATCTGCTGAGCAACCGGCAGCCCACTGTGGGCAGCTGGACCAGCGCTTATGCTGCCTGCGACGAGGCGACAGGAGGCCCGTATGCACAAGCCCCGCATCCGTGCGCTGGCCAGAACAACGGCTGCCGCGCTGGTGATGCTCATCGCGCCGGCATGCGGTCACCCGGAGTCGGCGACGCAAGCCCCCATCGCGAGCCCAGCCCCGAACTCCTCCGTGTACGCCTCCGAGTTGGAGAAGAGCGACCTCCCTTGGAGCGGCGGCCCGAGCCCGTACAACGCCGAGGTGAAACTCGACGACGGCCGCCGCGTGGCCCTGCACTACCGCCGGGGCAAGGGACTCGTCGAGCAGCACTACAGCCCCCGAGAGAGGGCCTGGACCCAACCCTCCGTCATCTACCGCACCGGAACCGACGCATGCCAGGGCATCGAACTGCGCACGAACAACGGCACCGTCGCGGCGATCGCGGACTTCGGCCCGTACTGCTACGACGGTGAGCCTCCGACCGAGTCCATCGCCGCGGTCGCCACCGGCGGCCTGACCGGGTGGAGCGTCGACGTCACGAAGAACTTCGACGGCTGGGAACGGGTCTCCGTCTCCGCCGACGGACAAGGGGTCGTCTTCGGCAGGAAGACAACACTGCGGTGGAGCCGGGCCCACGGCTTCGCCCCTCACTGACCGACCCTCACCGCAAGCACGCACCAGGAGAACCATCAGCCCGAGGAGTCACACCCGTCCCCAACTGCGCCTTCACAGAAAGGGCTTGCCGCCGTATCCCCGGGCCTGACACGATCGCTGCTTCCCTCACTCCGAGCAGCGGGTGGCGGCCGTCAAGGAGGTCCGGTGTCGAAGCGGTGGCTGTTCCTGTCGGCGGCCGCGGTACTCATCGTCGTCTCCCTGGCGTTGGTGCTTCTGCCCGGCCACGACAGCGGCGAGGACGTCGCGGCCGTGTCCGAACCCACAGCCAGCGGCTCCGCGACCAACTCGCCGTCCGTGAGCGGCACGTCGAGCGTCTCCGCGCGGCCGACCGCCCCCTCGAAGAAGCCGTCGGCGACGCCGACCCATCACGCGAGTGCCACCTCGGCCGTACCGTCGCCCACCAAGGCCCGCCAACAGGCCTCCACCACCGCCTCGTTGGCGGGACGCATTCGGCCCGGTGTCACCTACCGAGGAGTCGCCACCTTCTACGACGCGGACGGCAGCGGTGCCTGCCTGTACGACCCGAGCAGTGACGTCCTGACCGGCGCGATGAACACCGCCGACTACGAGTCGTCCAAGGCGTGCGGGGCGTACGTACGCGTGCGCGCGGCAAGCGGCGCCACCGTGACGGTCCGCATCACCAACGAGTGCCCGGGGGACTGCGCCCCCGGCCAGATCGACCTCAGCGCCCAGGCCTTCGCCAAGCTCGCCAGCCCCTCCGCCGGGCGGATCCCGATCACCTGGAACCTGGTGAGCCCCAGTACGTCCGACACGATCTCGATCCGCTACAAGACCGGTTCCACCCGCTACTGGTGCGGCATCCAGGCGATCGGTCACCGCAATCCGCTGGCCCGCCTCGAGGTCCGCGCGGGTGGTGGCTGGCGTCAATTGGCGCGCGCCGACTACAACTACTTCCTCTCCGAGGACGGCACCGGCTGCGGCGGCGAGATCAGGCTCACCGACATCTTCGGCGAACAACTCACCGTCGGCGACGCACTCCCGGTGCGACCGAACGTCACACAGCCCACGCGGGTCCAGTTCGCCCGGCACTGACCTACTCAGACGGCAGGCGTGGGAGTGCTGTCGCTGGCGTCGGCCATGGCCCGCCGTAGCCGCGCCTCGTCCGAACTGCCCGGCGCCGCCGTCAGGATGACGATCTTCAGGTCGGAGTCGCCGTCCGTCAGGACATCGCAGTCCACGTCCACGGGCCCGACCCCGGGATGGTCGACCGTCTTGCGGTCCTCGCGGTGCGCGGCCACCGTGCCGCTCGCCCACAACCGGGCGAACGTCGCGTTGCCCGCGGTGAGTTGCCGGATCAGCCCGGCCAGGCGGGCGTCGTGGGGGAAGCGGCCGGTGGCGCGGCGCAGGTCGGACACGATGGCCAGGTCCGAGCTCTCGCCGTCGCGCACCAACACCGGCCATGAGGCGATGCGTACGTCGTCGCCGGATCCGATCGGGAATCGCTCGCGGGCGAAGTTGCGGAGTTCGGGCGGCTTGGTGGAGGGGTCGCCGAGCAGGGCGGCCCACCCGTGGTTCCACCAGATCAACTGCCAGTCGGCGGCGAACACGGCGACCGCCACGTCCCCGAGCCGACTCAGCACGCGCCGCACGCCCGGCGGGATGCGGTCGGGGATCGGCTCGTCGTTCGGCGGGACCAGCCCGGCCATGCGGTAGAGGTGGTCACGCTCTACGTCGGTCAGCCGCAGGGCGCGCGCCAGCGAGGCGACGACCTGGGCCGAGGGGGCCGTGGACCGCCCCTGCTCAAGTCGCACGACGTAGTCGACCGACAGACCGGCGCGCTCGGCGAGTTCCTCCCGACGCAGGCCGGCCGCGCGGCGCGATCGGCCGGACGGCAGTCCGACGGCCGACGGCGCCAGCCGCTCCCGCCAGGCCCGGATCGTCGCACCCAGCCCGAGCCCCTCGTTCGTCGCCATGCCCTCCATCCTGCCTCAACTCCCGATCCTGGTAATGCCGTTCCTACGGTCCTGGCGTCCCTGGCACGGCTCCGGCCCGATGGGGACGATCGACGCATGACCACCACGTTCATCACCGGAGCCAACAAGGGTCTCGGCCACGAGACCGCCCGCCGCCTCCTCGCCCTGGGCCACACCGTGATCGTCGGAGCCCGCGACGAGGAACGGGGTGCTGCGGCCGCCGCAGTGCTGGGCGCGCGGTTCGTCCGTATCGACGTCACCGACGATGCCTCCGTCGCCGCTGCCGCGGCCGATGTCGCCGCACACGAAGGCGTTCTCGACGTCCTGATCAACAACGCCGGTGTGCACGGACCGCACGGCGACCCCGCCGAGCTGACCGGCGCGGACGCGCTCGGAGTCTTCGACGTCAACCTCTTCGGCGTGGTCCGCACGACCACCGCCTTCCTTCCGCTGCTGCGCCGGTCCTCGGATCCGGTCGTCATCAACGTCAGCAGCGGCATGGGGTCGCTCGCCATCACCCACGACCTGTCGCGGATCGAGTCCTCCGTCGTAGCGCCCCTGTACACCGCTTCCAAGGCTGCCCTCACGATGCTGACCACCCAATACGCCAAGGCCCTCAAGGACGTTCGCGTCAACGCCGTCGATCCCGGCTACACGGCGACCGATCTCAACGGGCACAGCGGCCCCCAGACCGTCACCGAGGGAACCGACGCGATCGTGCGGCTCGCGACCGAGGGTCCCGGCGCCGGTTCGGGCCGTTTCGTCGACCGTGACGGTCCGCTCGACCTGGCCTGAAGCCCACTCCCGCAACACACCCGACACAGCTTGGTTTCCCTGGGTGCTACCGACGGTAACAACAGAGGTGTCGCGGCACGCTCCACGTGTCCGTCACACCTCCCGCACCTCCCGCACCTCCCGTACGTCTTTCGGAAGGCACCCCATGGAAAATGCGCCGTCCCCCACGGTGATCAGCAGACGAAGAGCCCTGACGGTGGCCGGCGGTGTCGCCGCCGGCGCCGCCCTCGCGGCGCACGCGGTACCGGCGTTCGCGGCCGACACCTCGGACGCCGACGCCATCGTCGTCGGCCACGGACTCGCCGGACTGGTCGCGACGGCCGAACTCGTCGCCGCAGGCAAGAAAGTGCTGCTCCTGGACCAGGAACCCGAGTCCAACCTGGGCGGCCAGGCGTTCTGGTCCTTCGGCGGCCTCTTCCTGATCGACTCCGACGAGCAGCGGCTCATGGGCGTCAAGGACTCCCAAGAGCTGGCCTGGCAGGACTGGTTGGGCACGGCCGGCTTCGACCGCGGCATCGACGACCCGACCGGCCAGGACTACTGGGCCCACAAGTGGGCCGAGGCGTATGTGGACTTCGCGGCCAACGAGAAGCGGTCCTGGCTCTACGGCCTCGGTATCCGCTGGTTCCCGATCGTCGGCTGGGCCGAGCGCGGCGGCGGCCTCGCGGACGGACACGGCAACTCGGTGCCCCGCTTCCATGTCACCTGGGGCACCGGCCCGGCCGTGGTGGAGCCGTTCGAGAAGCAGGTGCGGGCCGGCGTCGCCGGCGGGAACGTGACCTTCAGGTTCCGCCACCGTGTCGACGAGATCGTCCGCACCGGCGGCGCCGTCACCGGCGTACGCGGCGCGATCCTCGAACCCAGCACGGCTCAGCGCGGCAAGGCCACCTCCCGCACGGTGGTGGGCGACTTCGAACTCAGCGCCCCGGTCGTCATCGTCACCTCGGGCGGCATAGGCGCCAACCACGATCTCGTACGACAGAACTGGCCGGCCCGGCTCGGCAACGCGCCCAAGACCATGATCACCGGCGTACCCGCCTACGTGGACGGCCGGATGCTCGGGATCACCGCGTCGGCGGGCGGCCGTATCGTCAACCCCGACCGGATGTGGCACTACACCGAGGGCCTCAGGAACTACGACCCGATCTGGCCCAACCACGGCATCCGCATCCTGCCGGGACCGTCCTCGATGTGGTTCGACGCCAAGGGCAAGCGCTTCTCCGCCCCCGACATGCCGGGCTACGACACGCTCCACACCCTGGGTTCGATCACCGCGAGCGGCTACGACTACTCCTGGTTCATCACCACGAGCAAGATCATCGCGAAGGAGTTCGCCCTCTCCGGCTCCGAGCAGAACCCGGACCTCACCAACAAGGACATCCTGATGCTCCTCTCGCGCATCTGGCAGACGCCGGAGCCGATCGAGAAGTTCAGGAAGAACGGGGTCGACTTCGTCACCGCCTCCAGCCTCTCCGAACTGGTCCTCGGCATGAACAAGCTCACCGGCGACGGCCTCATCCAACTGGCCGACCTCCAGCGGCAGATCGAGGCACGGGACCGCGAGATCGACAACCCGTACTCGAAGGACGCCCAGGTGATGGGCATCCGCAACGCCCTGTCCTACCCCGGGGATTCACTCAGCCGCACGGCCGCGATCCACAAGATCCTGGACCCGAGCGCAGGACCGCTGATCGCCGTCCGCCTCAACATCCTCACCCGCAAGACCCTCGGCGGGCTTCAGACCGACCTCTCCGGCCGCGTCCTGGACGCCTCCGGCACACCGATTCCCGGTCTGTACGCGGCCGGTGAGGTGTCCGGGTTTGGCGGCGGGGGAGTGCACGGCTACCGCTCGATGGAGGGCACCTTCCTCGGCGGCTGCCTGTTCTCCGGCCGCCAGGCGGGACGCGCGGCGGCGGCCGCGATCTGAGTGGTACAGCGTTCTCAGCTCGTCGGCAACTCGGGTGCAGCCACCCCGGGTTGCCGACGTGTCACCCGAGGACGAGCGGCAACTTCGCGCTCAGCGCGCCCAGTTGTGTCTTCTCCGCATCCGTCGGAGCGCGCCGACCGGTACCGACGAGCAGGGCGTCCCGGTCGGAGAAGGGCGCGGGGAAGGCGGCTCCGGCGATTTTCTCCAGCAACTCGCGTGCCCCGGCGAGCGTTTCGGCGGGCGGCCCCGGCCTGTGCGGGAGGTGCGCGACCAGGTCGAGATGGTGCAGGGTCCACTCCAGGACGTACGCGGAGAGATAGTCGCCCGCGGTGAGCACCTCGCCCTGGGTGCCGACCCGCAGGGCCGGGTCGGCGAGCCGGGCGGCACGGCCTGCGGCCGAACCGACGTCGTCCAGATGGAACTTGAGCAACCAGGGCTCCTCGTACGCGGCGGCCAGCCGGACGATCAGCGCGTCGAGCGGGTCCTGGCCGGTGGGCGGCGTCTGTGTGACCGTCCAGTAGGTCACCGCGTCGCGGGTCGGTTCCGTGGCGGCCGGAGTCACGAGGGTGATCAGCACGTCCTGGGCGTCGATGACCAGATGACAGACCAGATCCCGCACCAGCCAGCCGGCGCAGCCCGACGGCAGGGCGAAGTCCTCGTCCTCAAGGTCGGCTACCGCCGTGAGCAGCGCGGTCCAGGAGCGTGAGAAGAGATCCATCCCGGAACGCTAGGGCGACGTCACAGCGGCCCGCAAGCGGACCGTGTCAGGTGATTCGGCGGTGTGCCTCCAGTACATTAGAGCTAAGATAATTAGAGCTAATGCATCTAGCGGGAAGGGGCCCTGCCCGTGGACCTACGGCAAGTCTTCGACGACCTGGTGCGCTTCGAGACGGACCTGTGGAACGGGATCGACGCCCGGCTCCGGGACGAGTGCGGTGTGACCCTGGGCGGTCTGAATGTGTTGCTCGTCGTCGAGCGCGCGGGCTCCTGCCGGGTGAACGACATAGCCGCCGCCCTCTCGATCACCGTCGGCGGCGCCAGCCAGGCCGTCGACCGGCTGGAGAGACTGGGCCACTGCGCGCGGCGGCCCCACGACACCGACCGCCGCTCCTCGATCGTCGAACTGACGGCGGCCGGACAGGAGTTGGTGACTGAGGCCGGACCGGTGTTCGATCGCGAGCTCTCGGCCCGGCTGGCCGCTCCGCTCCCGGACGCGGCACTCGGTCACCTCGCCGACGCGCTCGCCGTGCTCCGTGCCGCCACCCCGCCCGCGCCGACACCCCTGACGAAGGAGACCCGATGAGCCCCGCAGCAGCACGAGCCGTGCGCTTCGACCAGTACGGCGACCGCGACGTCCTCCATGTCGAAGAGGTACCCATGCCCCGACCCGCCGCGGGGGAAGTCCTCGTCGAGGTCAGGGCGGCCGGGATCAACCCCGGTGAGGCGGCGATCCGTTCGGGCGCGATGCACGAGCGGCTCCCCGCGACGTTCCCGTCCGGCCAGGGCAGCGACCTCGCCGGTGTCGTCACCGAACTCGGCGCGGACGTCAGCGACTTCAGCCTCGGCGACGAGGTCCTCGGCTTCTCCTGGGGCCGTTCCAGCCACGCCACCCATGTCGTCGTACCGGCGTCGCAGCTCATCCCCAAGCCGGACGCCCTCAGTTGGGAGGTGGCCGGTTGCCTCTACGTCGTCGGCTGCACCGCGTGGGCCGCCGCGGACGCGGTGGCCCCCAAGCCCGGTGAGACCGTCGCCGTCTCGGCCGCCGCCGGTGGCGTGGGTACCGTCGTCGTCCAACTCCTCGCCGTACGGGGCGCACACGTCCTCGGCATCGCCTCATCCGCCAACGCCGACTGGCTCACCGCCCATGGCGCGACGCCGGTTCCGTACGGTGACCAGCTCGCCGAGAACCTCACCGCCGCCGCACCCGACGGGATCGACGCCTTCATCGACCTCTTCGGTCCCCAATACGTCCAACTCGCCGCCGATCTGGGCATCCCCGTGGACCGGATCGAGACGATCATCTCGTTCCAGAAGGCACAGGAACTCGGCACCAGGAGCGCGGGCAGCGTCGACGCCTCGACCCGCGAGGTCCTCACCGAGATGGCCGACCTCGTCGCCTCCGGCCGCATCGAGATCCCCATCGCCGCCAGCTACCCGCTCGACCGCGTCCGCGACGCGTTCGCCGAACTCGAACAGCGCCACACGCGCGGGAAGATCGTGCTCATCCCCTGAACCGACCCGACATCACTTGCTGCCGCGGAGGGCCGACGTGGTCTTCCCGGTGCGCTCGCGGAGCAACACCCGCAGGGTATTGGGGTGTTCGTAACCGACCTTCCTGGAGATGGTCTCCAGGGACAGACCGGTGGTGCGCAGCAGATGGGAGGCGCGCTCGATCCGCAGGTCCTGGACGAAGCGGATGGGTGAGGTGCCCATGGTGCGCTGCACGGCACGCTGCAGCGTCCGCTCGCTCACACCGATGGCGCCGGCCGCCTCGGGGATGGTGATGGGCTCGGCCAGATGCTCCCGGGTCCAGAGTTCGAAGGCCGCGACGGTGGGATCGCTCTGGGCCAGTGCGCTGGGAATCGTGTACGCGGCCTGCGAGGGGCGTTCGTCGACCACGAGATGGCGGGCGACCAGGTCGGCGAGCGCGGGGCTGCCGGTCCGGACGATCGCCAGCGCGAGATCGACATGGCCGAACGCCGCGCCGGCGGTGGTGATGCCCTCGCAGGCGATGACCATCCGGCTGTGATCGAGGCGCACCTCGGGATAGCGGCTCCGGAACGCCGGCGACAACCACCAGGTCGTCGTGGCGCGCAGCCCGTCCAGCACTCCCGCCTCGGCCAGGAGGAAGGTACCCGCGCACGCCGAGGCAACGGGCGTACCCCGGGCGCGAGTTCGCACCACGAGGTCCCGCACCGGACGGGACTCCTCACCGCCGACATGGTCGAGCAGCGCGGCGGCATCGCTCTGCCCGAGCGCCGGGACGACCAGAAGGTCCGCCGTCTCGGCGAGCTCCAGCGGCTCGGGAGCCACGAGGAATCCGGTACGGGTCCGCACCTGCGGGGCGGGGCCGACCAGTGTCACGTTCCAGGTCGGCGACGGCTCGTGGATCCGCTCGCCCAACGCGTTGGCGTAGCTCAGCACATCGAGGATGGCCGAGAGCCCCGAGTCGAACACCCCGTCGTAGACGACGACCGCTACATCCATGGCGGGAACGATATCAACCGTGTCGTTTCTGCCACTGATGTGATCACCGGCGGCCGCCATAGGTTCGTCGTGCGCCGGGAGCCCGGCGGTTCGTACGCAAGGAGTGATGACAGTGAAGGTCGGTCTGTTGGTACGCATCGAGGCCAAGCCCGAATTCGCCGACGAGGTGGAGGCCATGCTCCGCGGTGCGCAGGAGTTGGCCGAGCGGGAGGAGAAGACGGTGACGTGGTTCGCGTTCCGTGAGAACGCCACGACCTTCGGGGTCTTCGACACCTTCGAGGACGAGCAGGGACGTCAGGCCCACCTGACGGGCCGGATCGCCGAGGCGCTGGGGGAGGCCGCGCAGACCAAGCTGAGCGCGCCGCCGGTGATAGCCCCGGTCGACCTGCTGGGGGTCAAGGTCTCCTGAACTCGGTAAAACGGGCGCGCTACGCGAATCCGCCGTTGCTCATGAGGAGTTGGCCATTGATCCACTGGCCTTCCGGCGAGCAGAGGAAGTCGACGAGGTGAGCGGTGTCCCGCGGGGTGCCGAGACGGTTCAGCGGCGTCTGGCGAATCATGTGCGCGCGCCCCTCGACCGTCATCCAACCCGTGTCCACCGGGCCCGGGTTGATGACGTTGGCGGTGACACCGAGGTGGGCGAATTCATGGGCCGCGGCGAGGGTGATCCGATCCAGGGCACCCTTGCTCGCGCCGTACGGGAGGTTGTTCACGGTGTGGTCGCTGGTGAGAGCGATGATCCGCCCACTGCCCGGCGCGGCGGCGAACCGCCGGCCGTACTCGCGGATCAGCAGCCATGTGGCGCGCGCGTTGACCGCGAAGTGCCGGTCGAAGCTCTCGACGGTGGTGTCGAGCAGCCCGGAGTCGACCGACTCGCAGTGGCACATCACCAAGGCGGTGACCTTGCCGAGTCGCCTTTCGACCTCGTCGAAGACCTGGGCCGGAGAGTCCGGGTCGGCGAGGTCCGCCTCGACGGCCCTGGTGGCGGCGCCGTGTACGGCGAGGGCATCGGTGATCGCGCCGGTGGCGCCGGACTCGACGCCCCAGTCCATGCGTTCGTCGTAGGCAGACCAAAAGGTGAAGGCGATGTCCCAGCCGGAGGCCGCCAGCCGATCGGCGATACCCGCACCGATGCCGACGGTCCGGCCCACTCCGGTGATCAGTGCGAGGGGGCGGGCAGGTGGGTGGCCGTCGCTACTCGTCATGTTCCGAGATCGTTCACGACCGGCATGGGATCGGCAACTGCCTTTTGTGGTGGGCGGCCTGAGGGACCACGGGAGCACCACCCGTCCCGCTTGAAGTTTCAATCGATGTCGGTCAGACTCTTGTTTGAGGCTTCAAACGGCCTGACCTGACGAGGCCCTTGACGATCTTCCTGTCACCACACTCCCTGGAGTTGTCATGTCTATCGCCTCTGACAAAGTCACCGTCCGCCGTGGTCCGCTCGTTGTGGTGGGAGGTGTGTTCGCCGCGATCGTCGCGGCCTGTGCGGCGGACGCGGTGATCGCGCTCATCGCCCTGGCGGCGGGCGCGCCCGATGATTTCAGCCCGCTGAAGGCACCCTCGTACATCTTCCTGACGGCGGTCGGGCTGGTGGTGGGTGCCGTCGGATGGGCCGTCATGCGCAGGGTGTCGAAGGATCCTCGGGCCTTGGTGCGGTGGCTGGTGCCGACCGTCGTCCTGGTCTCCTTCGTGCCCGACTTCCTGCAGTACGGCAACGGCGGCGCGACCGGCGTCGGGGCGCTGCTGCTGATGCACGTGACGGTCGCGACGGCCGCGGTGTTCACCTACCGCAAGGTCATGCCCCTGACGTAGGTCGTCCGCCGCGGCGAGCGGAGTCGGACCCCGTCACCGTCCGACCGTCGTGCGCCACAACTCCCGTGCCTCCGCCGCCGCGTATGGCGCTGCGAGCAGCAACGGCTCGTCGTAGGCCGGGAGGTGGGGCATGGCGACCGCGCCCGCCTCGGTCGCGATCAGCAGGGCCGGCAGTCCGTCGACGGGGTGGAACTCGCCGATCGCGGCGGCCGTCGCCCGGCCCGCCGCGACCTGGACCAGGGAGAGGGCGGTCGAGCCCATGACGCGTGCCGTGCAGTGCCGGGCGGCGAGTTGGGCGAGCAGGGGGTCGAGCCCCGGCCAGTGCGCGTGGGCTGCCCATTCCGTCAGGAACACATGGCCGGTGAGTGTGGTGTGGTCCGCCGCGCGGATCGGGGTTCCGTTCAGGTGCGCACCCTTGCCCCGCACCGCGGTGAAGACCTCGCGCCGCCACGGGTCCGCCACCAGCCCCAGCAGCGGTGTGCCGTCCGGCTCCGCAAGACCCAGCGAGAACGAGCACCAGCCAAGTCCGTGGGCGTAGTTGGTCGTTCCGTCCACGGGGTCGATCACCCAGTGCGGGGCCTCGTCCGACGTTCCGTCCTCGGCGCCGTACTCCTCGCCGTCGATGCCCCAGCCGGGGAACTCCCGCCGCAGCACCGCCCGTACGTGCCGCTCCACCGCCTCGTCCGTGTCCGTGACGATGTCGGCCGGGCTCGCCTTCTGCCGGACCGGACCCGTGCCTCCGGCGTTCCCGTCCCGGATCGCCGCCGACGCCCACTCCGCCAACTCCACGGCCACCCGCAGAGCGCCGTCCAGGTCATGTCCGTTCGCCACAGCTCTTCACCACTCCGTTCACGTCGTTGCTTATGATCGCGTCCACACCCAGGCGAGCAGTTCGGCGCGCCCGTCCCGCGTCGTCCACCGTCCAGCAGCTCACCAGCACGTCCCGCGCATGCCAGTAGGCCACCGCCTCCGCGGCCCCGCAGAACATCGCCACCGGCCCCAGTCGGCCGACTTCCGCGTGAGCCGCCACCTCGACCACCGGGTCCCCGGTGTCCAGCAACAGGGGTACCCCGGCGGCGACTTCCAGCGCCTCCCGCAGGGTCGGGACCCCCGGAGCGAGGTCCCGCAGCTCGGCGAGGGTCAGGTCCGCGATCGACTCGGTGCGGTCCCACAGGCGGCGCAGATCGTCGTCGTGGTGCAGTACGACGACGCCGTCCGCCGTGCGACGCAGGTCCACCTCGATCGCGGCGGCACCCGCGCCCGCCGCTCGTCGTACGGCGTCCAGGGTGTTCTCCACCGCGGCCCAGGGGTCGCCCCGGTGCGCGACGGCCGGCGCACGCCGCGCGCTCATGCCGCCTCCGTTGCTACGGCGGGGTCGGCGGCGCACGACAGGGCCTGCCGGCCAACGGTCCGGACGGACATGGTGGTTGCTCCGGGCATTCTGGATCGGGGCGGAACGATCTGTTCCGGCGCACGATAGACAGGGGTGCCGGTGATTCGGGAACAACCCGATGAACAGGGACTTTTTTCAGGACGACACTTCGGCGGCGTGTGGTGAGGGTGTCGGTCTCAGGGCGCGAACACGCCTGCCGGACAAGGTACTTCGCCCCACCGGTCGGGCGATCGGCGGGGCGAAACGGGTGCCTCAGGCGCAGAGGACGCGTGTCTCCGGTGTGTAGACCGGGCCGCCGCTGACGTTCGTCGAGTCGCTGAACTCGGAGTAGTAGTACGAGTAGAAGCCGATGTCGCCGTTGCAGGCCGAGTCGGCGGCGATCTGCAGCGTCAGGGTCACGGTCCGGCTCTGCCCGGGCGGGATGGTGGCGCCGTAGTCCGGGCCGATGTCGGTGGGTCCGACGCCGGAGCAGGGGGTGCTGCCGGTGTCCGTCGTCAGGGCGCAGCTCGTGAAGCTGTACTTGAGGTCGGGCCGCTGGGTGGTCAGCCAGGTGGGTTCGAGCGTCTGGTAGACGAACAGGATGTCGTAGGTCTTGTTGTTGGTCAGCGTCATCGAGAGTTGCACCGCGCCGCCGGGCGTCGTGGTGGCGGAGTCGGTGGCGAAGGTCAGGTCGGCGTCCGCCGCGCTCGCACTCGGGGCCAGGCCGAAGACGGCGAGGAGGAGACCGAGGACGGTGGCGAGACCCAGGCGTCTCATACGTGGTGATCGCATGGCCCGGGAGGCTAGGCGTTCGCGCACACCCCGTCTGCCCCATGGCCGGTGCCCCGTTCGGGATCGGCTTGATGTGTTTCTCGTGTGACAGGGGTGCGGGGAGTGTGTGAAGTGACCGCTCGGGCGGATAGGTGCACGGCACAGGGAGGGTGTGGGCGGCTCGCAGTAGGTGTCGACGTGCCATCGGGCTGCGGCGGAGTGGGCGGCGTTATTGGCGTGATAGCGGACGCTCGGATGCGTTGACTAAAACGAACGGTACGTTCGGTGACCGCCAGGAGTTCGGTATAGTGAACGTATGGTTCATTCAATCGCGGATGCTCGGACGGGCGCGCAGAGCTGCGCCTATCTCGACGACACCTACCTGGAGCAGGTCGATACGCGGGTGATCGCGGTCGGCGAGAGGGACGGGACGCCATGGGCGGCCGTCGAACACTGTCTGTTCCATCCGCAGGGCGGGGGCCAGCCCGCGGATCGGGGGTGGCTGGCGGACACGGAGATCGTTCCGGTGCGGGACCGTGAGTCCGGACTGGTCGTGGTGACGGCGGCCGGGGACGGCAGCCTGCCGTCCCTCGCCGTGGGGGAGCGGGCGCGGGCCCGCATCGATCTCCGGACCCGGATGCTGCACGCCGCACTGCACACGGCCGGACATCTCGTCGAGGCGGTCGGGCGGGCGCAGGGATGGGAGATGGCCGGGAGCATCCACTTTCCCGGCCAGGCGCGGATCGAGTTCCAGGCGCCCGACACGGTCGCGCGGCTGGCCGACCCGGAAGGACGGGAGGAAGCGACCGCCGTCCTGCGCGCCGCGGTGGCGACCGCGGTCGCCGATGATCTTCCGGTCTCCGCGCGATCCCTCCCCGACGGCCGGCGCGAGGTGGATCTCGGCACGCTGCACTCCGCGCCCTGCGGCGGCACACATGTCCGCAGCCTCGGGGACCTGGCTGACGTGGTGCTGCCGACGCTGAAGGTCAAGAAGGGCCGTATCCGCGTGTCCTACAGTGCGACCCACCGGAGCCGTTGATGACGCCCCTGTCCGGCCGCCAACCGGTGAGCAGCACCGCGGCCGCCGTCGGCGCGAAGATCCGGCTGCGCCGTCAGCAGCGCGGGATGAGCGCCGCGGAGATGGCGCGGCGCGCCGGGCTGAGCAAGGCCACGCTGTCGCAGTTGGAGGCCGGCAACGGCAATCCGACGATCGACACCCTCGACGCCATCGCCATCGCCCTGCGGATCCCGATCGCCGACCTGCTGGCGCGTGACGCGGACACCGGGCCGGTCTTCCGCCCCGGCACGGACATCGAACCGGGCGAAGTTTCCCGGGAGTTGCTGCGCCGGATCAGCAGCGGCAACAGCCTGGAGATCTGGCGGCTGCGTATTCCGCCGGAGACGGAGTTGGCGGGTGTGCCGCATGCCACCGGCACCATTGAGCATCTGCTGGTCGCGACCGGGTACGTCACGGCGGGGCCGGTCGACGCTCCGCAGGACCTTGGTCCGGGCGACATGCTTGCCTTTGCCGGCGACGCCCCGCACTTCTACCGGACCGGTACTGAGGAGGTCGACGTCACCGTCGTGATCGCTTCCCCCATCAGCGTCTGAGACCGAGGAACTCCCGCGCATGAGCACCGTCAGCCGTGCCTCCATCAGCGACCACATGGCCGGGGCGGCCGCGCAGGTGGCGCACGCCGTCGCCGACGCGGCCGCCGGCCCGAACGGGCCCGCTCGGGGAACGCCGCCTATGGCGTGCCGGGAAGCCGGACCGTGACGAGGAGGCCGCCGGCGGGACTGGGGACGAGGTCGAGGGTCCCGTCGTGGGCGCGGACGATGCTGTGCACGATGGCCAGGCCGAGGCCGACGCCGGCGTATTCGTCGGTGCGCACGCGTTCTGTTCCGCGTTGGAAGGGTTCGATGAGGGTCGGTACCAGTTCCGGTGGGAGCCGTGGACCTGTGTTCTCGACTCGCAGCACGCTCGTGTCGCCGTGCGCCTCGGTGTGGACCGTTACGGTGCCATTGGCGGGGAGGTTGTGGACGATGGCGTTCTGGACGAGGTTGGCCGCCATCCGCAACAGGAGCTCCGCGGAGCCGCTGGACTGAGCCGGTCCGCCGGTGACGTCCAGCGTGATCCGGCGCTGTTCGGCGAAGGGAAGCAGCGTTTCGGCGGCTTCTTCGGCGATGAGGGAGAGGTCGACGCTCTCGCGGATGAGGTTTCCGCGGTCGCTGCGGCTGAGCAGCAGGAGGGCCTCGGTGAGGTCGGTCGCCCGCTCATTGACCGCGTGCAGGCGCTCGATGAGTTCGTCCCCTTCCCGCGTGGGGTCCTTGCGGGCGACGTCGAGGAGCGTCCGCGAGATCGCCAGCGGGGTGCGCAGTTCGTGGGAGGCGTTCGCGGCGAATCGCTGCTGCTCGGCGACGTGGGACTCCAGTTGTTCGAGCATTGAGTCGAACGCGTCGGAGAGTTCACGGAATTCGTCCTGGCGGCCCTTCATGCGGATCCGGTGGGACAGCGATCCGTTCTCGGTCGTCCGCGCCGCATCCGTGATCTGTGTGAGTGGTGAGAGCATCCGGCCGGCGAGCATCCATCCTCCGACGAGCCCGAAGACGAGCAGGAAGACCATCGCCGCGGCTGCGGCGGGGACGAAGACCTGAAGGAGGACGTAGCGATTGGGCGCCACCCTGAGAAGACCCACATCGCCGTCAGGCACGTAGCGCAGCAGGAACACCCACACCACGGCAAGCAGGAGAACGCCGGCGAGCAGAACGAATCCGGCGTAGCTGAGGGTGAGTCTCAGTCGAGCGCTGAGCCCTGGGCGTCTATGCATACGTACTGCCGGGGCGACGGTGTTCATACCGGTCTCCATTCGGTAGCCGACGCCGGGCACCGTGGCGATGATCCATGGTTCGCCGAGCCGTTTACCCAGCACGGAGTTGGTATCGCCTCCACCCGCAGACCGGCACGGACCGCCTCGGCCAGGTAGGGGCCGCCGAAGTGCGCCACCAGCGGCGCGACGCCGGCCTGAACAGCAGGGCGCCGGCGGCGTGTCAGCCACACCATCGGCACCGTCCCGTAGGCCATGCCCACCTCAGCCGCCCGCCCCGCCGGAGGGTGCGGCGCCGGTGATGGCCCGCGTCTGCTGCTCGAGGATGTCCGTCAGGCTGTCGGAGTCGCGGTTGAGGAGGGTGACGGCGACCCAGCCGGTGTACGGGTAGATGCTCCAGTTGGCGCCGACACCGGGGTTTCCACCGGCACGCTGGTACTCCCACTGGCCGTTGACGATGTCGATCGCGAGCCCGTACGCACCGAACGATGTCGGCCCGTGGGGGATTTTGGCCCCGAAGAGCACGTCGGCCCAGGGCCGGTCCAGCACCGTGCCGTCGGTCAGCGCCTGCGCGAACCGGACCAGATCCGGCGCGGTGGCGAAGCCGCCGTCCCCGGGGGCATCGATGAAGGCGCGGCCCGGGTTCTTGCCGAGTACGTCCGGGTACGGACTGCCCTGGTCCAGGTTGCGGAGCGCGTCCACCACGCTGCCGTCGGCCAGTTCCATGTACGGGTGCGCGATGTGCGGGTCGGTGAGCCACTGCGGCCTGGTGCGAAACGCCGAGCTGGTCATGCCGCAGCGCTTGAAGATGTTCTCCTCGACGTGGTCCCAGTACGTCGTGCCGGCCACGGCCTCCACGATCAGCGCGGAAATGGTGACCTCCGCCTCCGCGTGGGCGGTGTCGGGAGTGCCCGGGACGCCCACCAGTTTCGCCTGCCTGGCCCGCTGCTCGTAGTATTCCTGTACCTCGTCCCGGCTCTGGAAGACGCGTCGCACGTCCTCATCGGGGGAATCCAGCCCGGAGGTGCCGGACAGCAGGTGGTGGAGGGTCACCTGCTCGGCGATGTCCTTGGCGAAGCCGGTCAGGTGGGCGCCCACCGTGTCCGTCAGCCGCAGCTTGCCCTGCTGTGCCAGCTGCAAGATGGCCACGGCGTGGAACGGCTTGCCCGCCGAACTGAGGCTGAACGCGATGCCCTCGCGGTTGGGGATCCCCTTCTCCTTGTCGGCCATGCCGTAGCTGCGAGACAGGACCGTCCGGCCCCGGTGCGACAGCAGCACCACGCCGGAGAACTTGCCCTCGGCGGCCAGTTGCGCCACATATCGGTCGTAGGCTCCGCCGGGCAGGGTGTCAGGCGGGATCCGGTCGTCCCCGGTCGAGTCGGCGTGGCCGATTCCGGAGCCCACCAGCGGCACTCCGGCCGCCACCACGCCGGCTGCGGCCAACCCGCCCCATCCGAACAGCCGCCGCCGGTCGACGCCCTGTACGGAATCCGGGTCTAAGATCACGGTCCTTTCCCGGTCGGACGGATCTGGTGCCGACAGTGATGCGCTCTGATTCATGCCTCCACCGAAGACGCAAGGCCGTTGCGTTGGCGTATGCGATTTTCGATACGCCCGCGATATACGGAGCCTGCGCCATCCTCGAACGAGCTGGTCGTGGGCGGCTGTCTTGGAGGTCCTGTCGAGGTTCCGACAGTTCTTCAGATGCGCGAGCCTGCGTTGGACAGGGGCGAGACCGACCGCCTGCGAGTGCTCGGCGATCTTGCCGTGGCGTGCGGCGGTGGCGTCGCCAGTCCGGCCCGGCCGGGCCGTCGAGATCCAGAGCGGCTTGCTGCCCGGTGCGGCGCCGGGTGGGGATCAGGGGCCCTCGACGGGCTCGACCTCCCCGCCCGCCTGGCCATCTTGCGCAGAGCGCGGTCCAGCCGCGAGGCCCTCGCGGCGAGCAGGCGCTGGTCGTGCGCGCAGTGCTGGTCACAGGCGCACGGTGTGGCGGCCGTCGGACAGCTTGCCCCGCACCGCCGCCTCCAGCCCCAGACCCTCGCCGACCTGCTCGACCGTGACCGCCCCGCCCGCGTCGCGCACGATGGCGAGGACGCGCTGGTACTCCGGCGGCAGCGCGTCCTGGTCCACGCCGGCCCCATGGTGCGGGACCGGCAGCACCGCACCGCCCGCCACCCGCGTCGTCTACTGGTCCTCCAACCCGCCCAGTTCTGCCACGGTCTGGGGGCACCGGTACCCCAGCCACGGGGGACGCCTGCGCTGCGGTACGGGCGGGACCGGACGCGAACCCCCGTTCCCTCAGGGCGAGTTGGCTCCGACCCCGGTTGTCAGGCGGTGACGAGGGGCTGGCGTGGCGCTGCCGGTGTCGGTCGAGCGGTGTGGAGGCCCCTGGTGGCCTCGGTCAGGTCGGCGATGAACATGCCGGCGAGTTCGGCGGTGAATCCGGTGCGTACCACCAGGCGTAGGACGGAGACGTCCTGGCAGGGTGCGGGGAAGCTGTAGGCGGGCAGATGCCAGCCGCGTGCGCGCATGGCGTGGGAGACGTCGAACACCGTGAAGCCCTGGGTGCCGGGGGCCAACCGGAAGGCGAAGGCCGGGAGTTCGGAGCCGTCCGTGATCAGCTCGTAGGGGGCGATCGTGCGGATGCGCGCGGCGAGTGCGCGGGCCGTGGTCCGGCTCTGGGACGCCAGATTCCGCAGCCCTTCGAAGCCGTAGCGAAGGAAGCTGTAGTACTGCGCGACGACATGCGCGCCCGGGCGGGAGAAGTTGAGGGTGAAGCTGGGCGAGCTGCCGCCGAGGTAGTCGACCTCGAACACCAGGTCGTCGGGGAGGGCTTCGGCGTCGCGCCACAACGCCCAGCCCAGGCCCGGGAAGACGTGCCCGTACTTGTGTCCCGAGGTGTTGATGGAGGCGACGCGTTCGAGCTGGAAGTCCCACATGAGCTCCGGGTCGAGGAACGGAGCCACCATGGCGCCGGACGCGCCGTCGACATGCACGGGGATGTCGGTGCCGGTGGCCGCCTGGTATCCGTCCAGGGCCATGCAGATGTCGGCGACCGGCTCGTAGGAACCGTCGAACGTGGAACCGAGGACGGTCACCACGCCGATGGTGTTGTCGTCGCAGTACGCGGTGAGCGTGTCGGCGGTGAGGTGATAGCGGCCCGGCTCCATCGGGACGTAACGCGGTTCCACCTCGAAGTAGTTGGCGAACTTCTTCCAGCACACCTGGACGTTCGCGCCCATGACGAGGTTCGGGCGAGCGGTGTCCTTGCCCTGGGCGCGCCGGCGCTCCTGCCAGCGGCGCTTCAGTGCGAGTCCGCCGAGCATGGCGGCCTCGCTCGAACCGGTGGTCGAGCAACCGCGGACCTGCTCGGGATGCGGCGCGTGCCAGAGCCGGGCGAGCATCCGTACACAGCGCTCCTCCATCGCCGTGATCTGCGGGTACTCGGCGCGGTCGGCGAGGTTCTTCTCGGCGGTCTCCGCCATCAACTCCCTTGCCTGCGGCTCCATCCAGGTCGTCACGAAGGTCGCGAGGTTGAGACGTGCGTTGCCGTCGAGCATCAGCTCGTCGCGTACGCGGCGGCAGACCAGGTCGGGCGCCGACGACGACTCGGGCAGTTCGTCGACCGGCGCCAACAGGTTGACGGCGGGCGGCTGCCCGATGCCGCGGGATACGGCGGGGGTGTCGAACTCGGCTTCGGGCATGACGTCGGTATGCGGGATGGGCATGAGTGTCTGGATGCCTTTCTGGTCCGTGCGGCCCCCGTGCACTCCGACGCTAGATCGCCAGGCGGTACGGCGTAGGTGCCGATTACACCGATCCAGTGATCGATTTGCGGACTGATGAACTGGATTTTCCCTAGTACATACTGGCCATTACTTTTTCCGGTGATTCGGGTGGGCGGCCGGACCGCACAGCGCGTGGTCGACGAGGGTGCTGGCCGCGTCCTCCTGGGCCAGGATGTGCTCGAAGGTGTCGCCGCGTGCCTCGGACATGGAGACCACGGCGCTGCGGGTGCCGTCATCGGTGACGCCGTTGAGGGTGATGTAGCCGCCGTCCCCGCCTTCGTGACTCCAGTAGGTTCCGCCGCAGCTCAGAGGACGTTCGGCCAGGCCGAGTCCGTAGCGGCCACCGGGCCACAGTTGCTGGACCTCCGCGCTCACGGGGACGGTCCGCTTCATCTCGGCCATCTGTCGGGGTGGCAGGAGACGGCCCGACAGCAGTGCGCGGAGGAAGCGGTTCTCGTCGCGTGTGGTCGTGACGAACGCCAGGTTCTCGTGGTCCACCGGTACCTGGTCGGAGACGTCCACCAAGAAGCCGGGACCGAAGAGTTGGTAGGCCGTGGCGTGCGGTCGGGGCAGGGTGTGAGCGGCGCCGGTCCACCGAGTGTGGTCGAGGCCGAGCGGGCGGAGGATGCGCTCGGTGATCTCCCGGTGGGCGGGCAGGCCGGTGACCTTATGGATGATGCCGCTGAGCACGAGGTAGCCGGTGTTGGAGTACTCCCAGCCCTCGCCGGGCGGGAAGTCCGGTGCGTGGGCCATGGCGCGGGCGATCAGCAGCTCGGGACTGTAGACGTCGTAGCGCTGCTGGTAGTACTCCTCCGGCGTGGTGTATCCGGGCAGGTCGTCGTGGATGCCACTGGTGTGCTGGAGCAGTTGGCGGACGGTGATACGGCTGCCGTCGTTGCCGTTGCCCCGCACTACTCCTGGCAGCCAGTGGTCGACCGTGTCGTCCAGCGACAGCCGGCCCTCGGCCTCCAGTTGAAGGACGACGGTCGCGATGAGCGTCTTGGACGTGCTGGCCATGCGGAAGTAGCCGTCAGGAGAGACTGGCCGGCCGGTGTCCAAGTCGGCGGAACCGGCGATGGCGACCGACTGCCGACCGTCAGGGGCGATCATGCGGGCCTGCACACCGCTGACACCGAGGGCGTGGATCGCCTCGGTATCCTGCCTCAACTGGTCCGCAGGGGAAGGACGGGAGGGCTCGGCGACGGCGGCCGAGACCTCGGCGGCGAGGAGCATGGCGACACCGAGCGCGACGGTGAGGTGTTTCCGCAGAGTCGGAATCATGGCTGCAGGCTATTTTTCGCGTCGAGTCGGGTGCGATCCGGCCTACCCCCGGATCGAGATGGAGGCTGTCCCCCTGGCGCCGACCTTCACGGCAACGTCCCGTCGAGCGTGCGCAGTGGATCCGAGGTGAGGAGGGTCGGCCCGGTGAGCGTGGCCTCGTAGGCAGGGCGGTCGAAGGTGAAGGGGCCGATGGCGAGTTCGCCCCACTCCTTGCGGAAAGGTTGCCGGAACGAGGACCAGGTGACGGTGTCGGGAGCGGCGGTGATGACCGCGAGGAGGGGCCAGCAGCCCCAGATACCGCAGGAGCAGCCCAGCACCGGGGTCGTACCGGCGGCGGGATCGGCGAAGCTCGGTGCCCGGTCGCCGAGGAAGTGGCGTACGGGGTCGCCGATCTCGGAGACGCTGAGACCGCCGTGCTGGGCAAGCAGGAAGCGCTCCTCCTCGGCCGGGCCCTCGTCCTCGTCCTCGCTCTCCAGACGCCAGAGGCCGCGAGTGGCGTCGGCGGCGTGCGCGCGCAGATCCCTGCCGTCGATACGGACACCCCACTGGAGGTCCAACGGCCGTTCAATGTCCGGGTAGTTCAGGAACTCGACGTGCTGCATGGCTGTCATCCTGCGAGAGGAGGACTGTCCCGCGCGACATGTTTTGAGCCCCGACTGAGTGCCTGGGAGTTGCTGTTCCGTCTGGCCGAGGGCGTGTTGGCGCGGCGGTCGGTTGCGGGACGGTCAGGTCCCGATGCCGTGGGAGAGGAGGCTCTCGGCGGTCTCCGCGATGGTGTCCTCGATGGGACGCGCCCGCCACCCGAGAAGCTTCTCCGCCTTGGTGCTCGTGGCGTCGAGATCCTGGCCGAGCTGGTGCTTGAGCAGCCGCAGTTCCGGGTTCACGATGCCCAGGGTGCGGGCGAGCCATACGGGCATTTCCCGGGTCGGGGCCTTCGCGGCCCGCTCGCCCAGGCGGTCACGCAGAATGCGTGCGATGTCGATGACGCGCAGGCTGTGTCCGGCGATGGCGACGAAGCGTTCGCCGGCGGCCGCCGGGTCGGTCATCGCGCGCAGGTGCAGGTCCGCGACGTCGCGCACGTCGACGAAGCCCATCCCGAAGGGAGGGCACGCGGGAACCCGCCCCTCTAGCATTCGGCGGACAAGACGCAGGGATGGCGGGTCGTCCGGACCGAGCAGCGGTCCAAGGACCCCCACGGGATGAACCGCCGCCAGTTCCAGACCACCGCCTTCGTCCTGGACGAACTGCCAGGCGGCGCGCTCGGCCAGTGTCTTGGACCGTTGGTAGGGCGGGATGTCGCTGTCGACGTCGGTCCAGTCCTCCTCGGTGAACGGGGTCGAGCGCGGGGGATGCCCGATGCCGATGGCGCCGAAGGCGCTGGTCAGGACGGTCCGGCGCACTCGGGCGTCGCGGGCGGCGCGCAACACCCGCAGGACGCCCTCGCGTGCCGGTACCACCAGGTCGTCGTCGTTCGCCGGCGTACGGCGCAGGGTCGGCGAGGCGACGTGGAGGACGAAGTCGCAGTCGGCGACGGCGGCGTCCCAGCCGTCGGGGTGTTCGAGGTCGGCGCGTACGACCGTGAGCCGGTTGTCGTCGAACGGTGCGGCCGCGTGCAGCCAGGAGCGCAAGTCCGGCTCGCGCCGCAGTTCGCGGACCGTGGTGCGGACGGTGTACCCGGCGTCGAACAGGGCCTCAACGCACCAGCTCCCGATGAATCCGGTTCCTCCGGTGACCAGTACGCGTGTCATGTGCGTCTCCTCTACGTGTGTCATACGTGTCTCCTCAGCTCTCGACCAGCGCTGTAAGAGGTGCCTGCGGGTGCGTCGCACGATGCCGCTGGGCAGCGGCCACGCCGCTTCCGAGGAGGGCGTGGGCGATCATGATCGGGTAGATCACGGCGCGTTCGAAGAGGCCGATGTTCCACAACCACCCGGTGAACACGTCGGTCATGAAGAGGGGGAACGCGATCAGTCCTACGGTGCCGAGGGTGATGCTCGCGATCGACCGGGCCCTGGTGAGACCGATGCGTGTTTCGCTCGCTCCGACGGCGATCGCCATGATGTTGCCGGCGAGCATGACGCCCTGCGCGCCGTAGGTGTGGAACGCGATCAGGCTGTTGTCGACGTTGGCGTTGGAGCCCTGAAAGATGCCGACGAGTGAGACCCCGATGCCGGCGAGGACGGCGAGGATCATGATGCTGATCGGGCGGGTGCCCTTGCGCGGATCGAACAGGAGAAACGCGCCGGTGATCAAGAGGCTGCCGTAGATCACCCAGCCGTTGTCCATGACGGCGCCGAGGGGGGGAGTTGGCGACCTGTCCGAACGCGGTCTGCGGCGGACCGGTGAGGCCGAGGTGGCTGACCCAGTTGTACAGGGGCGAGTACGGCGGGTCCTGCCACGCCGCGGCGGTGATGAACTCGGCGACCCAGGACACGAGCGGGCCGAGAAGGATGAGGAGGGCTCCGGCGCGGGCAGCGGCACCGGAGCGGACGATGGGATTCACGCCAGTGCCATGCCGGGGACGCGTCGGCGGATTGCCTCCATCTCGGCTTCGTCCGAGATGCCCTGCCAGTCGTAGCGGGGGGTGTACGGGGCCTCCAGGGCGCGCACTTCGTCGTCGGTGAGTTCGATGTCGAGGGAGGCGACGGCCTCGTCGATCTGCCGGACCGAACCGGCGCCGACCAGCGGCGCGGTGACGACCGGCCGACTTCGCAGCCAGGCGAGTGCGACCTGGGCGCGGCTGACGCCATGGGCGTCCGCGACCTGCCCGACCGCGTCGATGATCGCGTGGTTGGACGCCTCCTGCTCGGGCGAGTAGAGCAGGTCCGCGAAGGCGCCGTCCGTCTCGGAGCGGTCCGTCGCACGGGCGTCGTCCCACGCGCGGGCGAGGCGGCCGCGGGCCAACGGCGACCAGATGATCGTGCCCACGCCCTCGTCCAGGCACAGCGGGATCATCTCGCGCTCCTCCTCACGGGCGAGGAGGTTGTAGTGGTCCTGCATCGACACGAACCGTGCCCAGCCGTTCTCCTTCTGCAGGCGCAGCGCCTTCGCGAATTCCCACGCGTGCATGGACGAGGCGCCGAGGTAGCGGACCTTGCCCGCCCTCACGAGGTCACTGAGCGCCTCCAGGGTCTCCTCCCATGGGGTGGAGTGGTCGTTGCGGTGGATCTGGTAGAGGTCGATGTAGTCGGTGCCGAGGCGGCGGAGCGAATGGTCGACCTCGGTCATGATCGCCTTGCGCGACAGGCCGCGTCCGTTGGGTCCCAGCCGCATCGGATGGCGCAGCTTCGTGGCGATCACCACGGCATCGCGGTCGGCGAAGTCCTTGAGCGCGCGGCCGAGGATCTCCTCGCTGGAGCCGTTGGAGTACATGTTCGCGGTGTCGAAGAAGTTGATCCCCGCCTCCAGCGCGTGCCGGATGAGCGGGCGCGCGTCCTCTTCGCCCTTCGACCAGACGGGGTGCCCGCGGTCGGGTTCGCCGTAGGTCATCGCGCCGATCGCGATCGGGGACACGTCGAGGCCGGTCATGCCGAGCTTGATGTAATGCATGACGCTCCTTAGAATATGTGGAGAGCTCTCCGCATAACGTAGTGGAGAACTCTCCACTTAGCAACGTGAGGTCCCGTGGTCCGTTCGGACGCCCGTGAGAACAGGGCACGCATCCTCGCCGCCGCACGCGAAGCGCTCGCGGCGGACGGCAGCACATCGATGAACCAGATCTCCCAGCGCGCGGGAGTCGGCGCCGGCACCCTGTACCGCAACTTCCCCACCCGCGAGTCGCTGGTCCTGGCCGTCTACCAGGACGAGGTGGCACGCATCGTCGGCACCGTGCCCGACCTGCTGGCCCAACTGCCTCCGCTGGACGCGCTCCGCGACTGGACGCTCGACCTCGTCGAGGCCATGCGCAGAAAGCACGGTCTCGGGGACGCCCTCAGCCCGGGCGCGCACCAGACGATCAGTGAGCAGAGCTACGGGCCGGTCGTCGCCGCGATCACCGAGCTCCTCGACGCCGGCAAGAAGGCCGGAAGCATCCGCCCGGACGCCGACCCCGGCGACTTCCTCCAACTCACCGGCGCCTTGTGGCGCGCCGCGTCCAGCCCCGAGGACCGGGCACCCCACATGCTCGCGCTCATCCTCGACGGCCTCCGCGCGCACCGGTAAACGGCGCGCGGCCTAGCTCCACACCGAGGTTCGGAACCACTCACCGACGGCCGGTTCACATCGTTCGGCCCTCCTGTGGAGGACTCACCCCTCCGTCGCGAACGACAGCGTGCCGGCGGCCGTCGTATCGCCGTCCTGGGTGACCTGGAAGGCCCAGCCGTCCTCGGCCGGTCCGCACTCGATGTGCGCGGGCGAGTCCCATTCGGTGAAGCGCAGGGCCCGCATGTAGCAGCCGCTCAGCCGGCCGGGGGAGGCGCCCGCCAGGCACGCAGCCTGTCGGGCGGCCTCCAGCAGCACCATGCCGGGGATGTGGTCACTGGGGTGGTCGAAGAACCGCGGGTGACGCAGATCGGCAGGCGCCACCAGCAGGGCCCCGGACGGTTCCTGGACCAGCATCACGTCACCGGGAGACGGGGCCGACACCTCGGTGTGCGACGGCCGCCGGTGCACGTCGTCCGGGACGGGATGGGCAGCGGCGTACGGGCCGCGGAGCGTCTCGTACTCCTCCTCGGAGAGGACGCGGACCCGTCCGAAGGCCGAGCCGAACTCCCGCCCGGCGGCGGAGAATCGCATCCGCACGCTCAGCGCGACCGGCCACGGCACGTCGGCCACGCGGCGGACGTCGTACACCTCCGCGTGGCACACCACATCGGTGGCTCCGTAACCGACCACCGGCTCCGCGCTGTTGTCGAGCCGGAAGCCGACACTCCTGATGACGGGCCTGCTGGTGCCCGGGGCGCCCAGAAAACGCTGGCAGAGGTACAGGCCGACCTGCCGGATGGTCTCGGCGGCCAGCATCGGATCGTGCCGTTCGTCGGATCCGTTGCCGGACGAGGTGTACGAGCGTGGCCACTGCGCGGCGAGGAGGAAACTGCCGTCGGCCAGCGCGAGAGCGTCGGTGAGCAGTACTTCGGCCACCGCTTTCCGGTGCACGAGAGTCCGGGACACGCACCTGTCCCAGCTCAGTGTCAGATGTTCCGGACCGGCTTCGGGAGGTGCGGGAAGATGCGATTCGGTCATTAAATAATAGAAGCTACGGCTTTTTGGCATGCGTCCAGGAAACGACCGCATGTCGGCTAGATTCACCGGAAAAGACGATCCGGCACGGAGGACAGGGGCGACCGAGAAAATGCAGGAACGTGCGGAAGTCACCCGGCGAGCTGTTCTGGCGACGGCCGCGGTGCTGTTCGAGCAGCACGGGTACGTCGGTACGAGCATCAGCGACGTGGCGCGTACGAGCGGCTACACCAGTGGTGCGATCTATTTCCATTTCGGCAGTAAAGAGGGGCTGGCCCGGAGTGTTCTGGAAGCCCATTTCGCCGAATGGCCGCGATTTGTGGAGTACTGGGAATCTCGGGACGCGCCCGTTCTCCAGCGGCTGGTGGGTCTCAGCCTCGCCGTGGCCCGGGAATTCCGCGACAACGTGATCGTCCGTGCAGGCAACCGGCTCTGGAGCGAGCGCAGGACGATCCCGGTCTCCCTGCCCCGGCCCTTCGTCGGGTGGATCGACGCCACCTCACGCATCCTGACCGCCGCCGGGGAAGCGGGAGAACTCGCCCCCGGTACGGATGCCGAGCGCACCGCGCGCGTCCTCGTCTCCAGCTTCTTCGGCACCCACACCGTCTCCGACGCGCTGAACGAGCGCCGCAACATCGAGGAGGCGGTGAGCGATCTGTGGATACTGCTGCTGCCGGGCCTGCAGGCGTCGCCCACGGACCCGGCGAAGTGTCTGGCGGGAGCGAGGGGGCTGCTGGCGGAGTCTCTGGCGTCGGCGGCGCCGACCGTGAAGTGACAGGACACGGACCGCCGGCCGCTCAGGCCTCCGAGGGCTCCTGCCCGGAGCGGCTTCGGCGTGCGTCGACGATCGAGTCGATGACCGGTACCACGATCCAGCACAGGTACGCCCAGCCGGTCAGCAGCGAGACCGGGATCGAGACCAGGAAGCCCAGCGCCACCATGCCGATCCGGCGGATCGCCCGGGAGAACACCTCGGGCGGAGTGCCCACGCGGTACAGGTCGTCACGCCCTACCTCACGGACCATCAGTATGAACAGGAGACAGGCCGCGAACTGCACGGCGGCGTAGAAGACGAACCGGGCCTGGAACGCTCCCTCGCCGCCGATCACGTCCGTCGCGAACGGGGTGATCACCAGCATGAGGAGCCAGTACATGGTCAGGGACGACAGCCGGGTGTTCGTCGCCGTGACGTAGCGGAACACCCGGTGGTGCGAGCGCCAGTGCGCGGCGATCACCACGAAGCTGATCATGAACGCCAGATAGCTCTCGCGGTGTGACGTGGCCGAGTGCCACAACTCGGAGTTGGTCTTCCCCTCCGGTACCGGCAGCTCCAGAGCCAGCAACGTCAGCGCGATGGCGACCACCGCGTCCCCGAAGAACGTGAGGCGGTCGGCGGAGACCGCCCGGATCTCCATGTCCTGTTCCCCGGACGGCAGTTCTTGATCAGTCGAGACATCCATGGCAGCAGAGGATGCCACAAGCGGCGCGGGGCCCGGCCGGGGGAGTGGTACTGCGGGTCCTACCCGCACGGCTGGTGGTCGGCGTGCCGTCAAGAGGATCATCGAATTGACGGCGATCGCGCAGAGATCGGCGCACGCGGTCGGGAACCGATCGGGGCGTGGCCGGTCCGGTCCTGGGAGGGCGACGAGGTCGAGGAGGAGGACCTCGTCGCCGACCTGCGGGTGACAGCCGCCGCTCATCCCCAATTCTTGGGGAAATGGGCCAAGTAAGGGCTCGGCGCACCTGGTCGTACCGGCCCAGGAAACGGATCGGCTTGGCCCTCCCGTCCTACGCCTCGGTGGACCAGGGGCCGGGCCTCCCTCCCCCCGCAGCAGCAGCGTCCCCAGGCCGCCGCCACCCCGCTGACGGCCATGTCGGTCGTCGTGCTCGAATGCCTCAACTCCCCCTCTGCAAAGCGACGTTCGGGGCGTCGGCCGATTCACCTGACGAGTTCGGTCGGCTTGTCCAACTGCGTCAGCTTCCGCGGATTGCGCACCACATAGATCCGAGTGACCCGCCCGTCCTCCACCACGACACTGATCGCGGACGGCTCGCCGTCGATCTCGATCCGGCCCGCGGGCTCGGCGTTGAGCCACATGGGTACGGTGTCGAACGCGGCCACCGACTGGTGCCCGCGGGCGAGGATCGGCGCCACCGTCTCGGCCCCGAGGATCGGTGTGAGCGCGGCGGCGACCACGCCTCCGCCGTCGGTCACCAGCACCACGTCCGGTGCCATCACCTCCATCAACTCCTGCAACTGCCCGGTGCGCAGGGCGAGCAGGAACCGTTCCACCACGGCCTGCTGCTCCGAGCGGCTCACCCGCACCCGGGGCCGTCGGGCCGCCACATGCTCCCGGGCCCGCCGCGCCACCTGCCGTACCGTCGCCGCGGACTTCCCGATGACCTCGGCGATCTCGCCGTACGGCAGCTCGAAGACCTCGCGGAGCACGAACACCGCCCGCTCGGTGGGCCCGAGCGTCTCCAGCACGGTCAGCATCGCGATCGACACGCTCTCCGCGAGCTCGACATCCTCGGCGACATCAGGGGTGGTGAGCAGGGGTTCCGGGAGCCACTCGCCCACATACTCCTCGCGCCGGCGCGACACGGCGCGCAGCCGGTTGAGCGCCTGGCGGGTGACGATCCGGATCAGATACGACCTCGGGTCCCGGACCTGTGACCGGTCGACGTCGGCCCACCGCAGCCAGGACTCCTGCAACACGTCCTCCGCGTCGGCGGCCGAGCCGAGCATCTCGTAGGCGACGGTGAACAGCAGGCGGCGGTGGGCGACGAACGGGTCCTGGGTCATGCCGTCGTCTTCCCTGCCCGTGCGGCCAGCGGGATCTCGCAGGCGGCGGAGTAGCCCTGCGAGGTGATCCCGTGCGCGGTGTTGCACCTGGCCGCCAGGTTGGCGAAGCCGATGTACACGGTGAGTTCGACCAGCGCGGCGGGGCCGAGCCGGTCCAGCAGCCTCTTCGACAACTCGTCGGTGACGGTGGTCGGCGTGTCCGTCATGGCCTCCGCGTACTCCAGCATGTCCCGCTCCAGCGGCGAGAACACCTCCGACTCCCGCCAACGCGGCACCTGGCTGGCCTTGGTGAGGTCCAGGTCCTGGTTCAGGGCGAGGAAGTAGTTGATGTCGAGGCACCAACTGCACCCGACCTGTGCCGCGACGGCCATGTGCGCGAACGTCTTGAGGCTCGCGTCGACCGCGTCCCAGGTGCCCACCATCGCCGTGAACTCCTGGTTGGCGGCGGCGAGTTCGGGATGGTTCCACAGCACTTCGACGGGCTCGGGCACGGATCCCAACTGCTTGATCATGGTGTCGCGGAGCTCGACGGGCAGCTCGGCCTTCGGGATACGTAGCGTCACGGTGTTCTCCTTGTTCGTGTGCCTGTTGGGCGGTTGGACATGAAGACACCGGCGGGCGCACCGATGTGACACGGATACCGGTTCCTTGGGTCGGGGACTCGGATTGGGCATTTCGCGCGCGGGTACTCGACCGCGATGACGACCGGGACACTGACCGTCCGCGCGGGCCGCCGCAGTCTCGACATCCATCGGCCCGACAAGGTGCTGTTCCCCGCCGAGGGAGACGGCAAGGGGTACACGAAGGGTGACCTCGTCGCGTACTACCGGGCCGTCGCCCCCTTCATGCTGCCGCACCTGCGCGGGCGCCCGCTGATGCTGGAGCGGCACCCGGACGGGATCGACGGCCCCCGGTTCATGCAGAAGAACGTGCCGGAGCATTACCCGGACTGGATCAAACGCGTCGAGGTGTCCAAGGAGGGCGGCACCGTCACGCACCTCGTCTGCGACGACGCCGCGACGCTCGTCTTCCTCGCCGACCAGGCCTGCATCACCCCGCACCGCTGGCTGTCCCGGGCCGGGCAGCCGCACCGGCCCGACCGGCTGGTCTTCGACCTCGACCCGTCGACCGGGGACGATTTCGCCGCCGTACGCGAAGCCGCCCTGCTGCTGGGCGAGTTGCTCGACGAACTGCGGCTGCCGTCCGCGCCGATGACCACCGGCTCGCGCGGTCTGCATCTGGTCGTGCCCCTCGACGGGCACCAGGACTTCGACGACGTACGCGGCTTCGCCAAGGACGTCGCCGACCAGCTCGCCGACGCACACCCGGACCGGCTCACCACGGCCGCGCGCAAGAAGGACCGCGGCGAGCGCCTCTACCTCGACGTGCAGCGCAACGGCTACGCGCAGACCGCCGTGGCGCCCTTCGCCGTCCGCGCGAAACCCGGGGCTCCGGTCGCCGTCCCCATCAGTTGGGACCAACTCGACGATCCTGACCTCGACGCCCGCCGCTGGACCATCGCCGACGCCGTGGAACAGGCCCGCACCACCCCTGGGCGGGACTGATGAGCCGGAGACGGGCCCTCGGCCCGGCCGCACGGCGACTGGACGGCCTGCGTACCCGGGGATCCGCGCACCCGAAGATCAAGCAGGACGACTGACCGGTTCCCCTCTGGGTACTCACCGGCTCATGCGAATGAGCGTGGTGGACGTGGGGTCGAACACGGTGCGGCTCGTGGTGGCGGACGTAGGGGACGGCGTGCCGTTGCCCGTGCACACGGCCAAGTGGAAGCTACGGCTCTCCGAACGCGTCGGACCGTGCGGGGAGATCCCCGAGGAAGCCCTCTGCCATCTCGTGAAGGCGGTGTCCGCCGCCGCCGAGACGGCCCGGCGGTGGGGCGCCGTGGGACCACTGGCCTTCGCGACGGCCGTCGTCCGCGGCGCGCCGAACCGGCTCGACGTGCTGCGCTCGGTGCGTGCCGCGACCGGCGTACGGCTGTGCACGCTACCTGGTGAGGTGGACGGCGAGTTGACGTTCCTCGGTGCCCGGAGATGGATGGGCTGGCGGGCCGGACCGCTCGCCCTGTTCGACATCGGCGGCGGTTCCTTCGAGGTCGCCTTCGGGCGCGGCCGGCTGCCCGATTTCGTCGCGTCGCTGCCGCTCGGCGCGGGCCGGTTGACCCGGGACTTCTTCTACGGCCAGGATCCGCCGCCCGAACAGGCGGTCAGGGCGTTGCGTCGCGAGGTACGCCACCAACTGCGGGACGTGGCCGCGCGGATCCGCTGGGAAGGGCCGCGGACCACCGTCGTGACATCCCGTACCTTCCAGCAACTGGCCCGGCTCTGCGGCGCCGCTCCCGGACGCCAAGGGCCCTTCGTTGAACGGCAGTTGGCGCGCACCCAGCTCCGCGTGGGCGTCGACAAGCTGGCCGCCCTGACGGCGTCCGAACGGGCCCTGCTGCCCGGTGTCTCGGCGCCGCGGTCCGCGCAGAGCCTGGCCGGAGCCGTCGTCGGGCACACGGCCATGAAGCTCACCGGCATCAAGACCGTCACCGTCTGCCCCTGGGGCATCCGTGAAGGCGTACTGCTGCGGTACATCGAGGACGGCGGTTCGTGGTGGACGGAGCTGGCCCGGCGCAGTGACGAGGCGGCCCCCGCCGCGAGGGCCGACCTGCGGATCGCACCGGTGCCGCAGTCGGCCCTGACGGCCCGTCAGTCACCCAAGCGGGGCAGCACTTTGGAGCGGTAGAAGTCGAAGAAGCCCTGCTGGTCCGGCCCGATCTGGTTGACGTAGACGGTGTCGAACCCGGCGTCGACGTACTGTTGCACGGCCTTCACATGGGCGTCCGGGTCATCGCCGCAGGTGACGTTTGCCTCGACACGGTCGGGGCCGACGAGCTCCGAGGCCTGCTCGAAGTGCCGTGGCGTGGGCAGGAGTTGGGCGAGTTCGCCGGGGAGCTGTTCATTGGCCCAGAGCCGGTGCGCCGTACGGACGGCTTCGTCCTTGTCGGTTCCCCAGCACACCTTGAGGCCGGCGGAGACGGGTTTGGTGCCGCCGCCGCTGCGGCGGAACCTTTCGATGGCGGAGGTGTCCGGCGCCATCGTGATGAAGCCGTCCCCGATGCGGCCGGCCACCTCGGCGGCGTGCGGGCCGAAGGCCGAGACGTCGATGGGCACCGGCTCCTCAGGCACCGTGTACAGGCGGGCGTTCTCCACCGTGTAGTGCTTGCCGCGATGGCTGATCTGGTCGCCGGTGAACAGTTGGCGCATCACGTGCACCGCTTCCTCCAACATGTCCAGGCGCACATCGGCCTCGGGCCAGGCGTCGCCAAGGATGTGCTCGTTGAGCGCCTCGCCGCTGCCGATGCCGAGCCGGAACCGGCCGCCCAGTTGTACGGCGCTGGTGGCCGCCGCCTGGGCGACGACGGCCGGGTGCATGCGGATGAGAGGGCAGGTCACCGCGGTCTGCACGGGAAGCGAGACGGCCTGTGAGAGCGCGCCGATCACCGACCAGACGAACGGGCTCTGCCCCTGCTCGTCGTTCCAGGGGTGGTAGTGGTCCGAGATCCACAAGGACGTGAACCCGGCCTGTTCCGCCATCCTGGCCTGCTCCACCAACGCGGCGGGATCGTGCTCCTCACAGGACAGGAAGTATCCGAACTCCGTCATGGCGCTCTCTCCTCGGGGCAGTCGATCGTCCGCCCTCCGGGTGGCCGTGGAGCGCTCCGGGAAACGTCCGTTTCTATGCCGGGCGGGCGATCTCGGTGACGGCGATGGAGATCCGCTGCTGCACATGGTCGGGCAGCGGCGCACCGTTCACCGAGCCGACAAGATCCTCGGCCAGTTGATGGAGCTTGGTGTTCGTGTGCTGGGAGACGTCGACCAGAACGTTCCAGGCGTCCTCGGCGGTGAGACTGAAGGAGGCCATCAGGACTCCGCGTGCCAGGTCGATGACCGGCCGGGTCAGCATGGCGCGCTTGAGCTGGACCACCTCGGTGCGCAGCTCTTCGGCGTCGTCGGACACCCCGGTCTCCTCCATGAGCTCGTGCGTTGTCGTGGAATGTTCGTGCCAGGCGTGGACGACCCCGTTCGCGGGCGCAGGCGCGTGGGTGAACAGCGACGCGGTGTCGGTGAGGTCGAGCAGTCTCCCGACCCCCGGAGCGGCGGCCCGGATGCCGAGGGTCTTGCCGTCCGCCAGGGCCTGTCGGCGAGCCCGGAGCAGGACGTTGAGGCCGGAGCAGTCGCAGAAACCGACCCCGGTGAGGTCGAGATCCACGCCCCCCGGCGACCGCGCGAGGGCCAGCCGAAGGGCGCGCTGCATCGTCTGTTCCGTATCGATGTCGACCTCGCCGGAGACGGTCACGACCGTCCGGTCTCCCGCCCGGTGCGACACGATCATCAGCGAGGCCGATGAGGGGTCCACCGCGACGACGGGTGATACCGCACAGACACTCCGGACTCCACTCGTGGGAGTGGCGCAACGCTCGTGTTCTGACATGGCAGTCTCTCCCGAGCCGTCCACCCTGTTTTCTGCCTGTCCAAGTCTCACCCCCCGTATCTAGCACGTCAAGATATACATGAAATCTATTTCGTGTCTTGGGATACGTGAAAGGTAGGCCCTATGCTGGGGTCATGGATGGAGTATCCGAGACGCACACAGGGTGGACGTTCCTCACCAGCCATGCCCGGGTGCTGGCCGCGATCGCCGAAGATCACCGCACCCGCATCCGCGACATCGCCGCGCGCTGCAGGCTCACTGAGAGAGCCGTCCAGAAAATCATTTCCGATCTGGAGCAGGACGGCTACCTCACGCACACGCGGGAGGGCCGGAGCAACGCGTATCGCATCCAGTCGGGGGCCATCCTGCGACATCCCGCAGAGGCGGAGGTCGGAATGACCGTCGAGATGCTGCTCTCCGCTCTCGCGCAGCACGACGCGAAGCGCGACGGCGGGCACGAGCATGCGCGATCGGTCGCGTCCGGCGAGCGCGACCACCAACCCGCCGAGTGACGGCGGGAGTTGACGAACTGTTGACGGATCGTCAACTCCCCTACCTCACTCAGGTGTTGGACGGCCGCCCACTTGACGCGTCCGTCACGGCCTCCGCCAACTCCTGCACCGAGGCGTAGCGGGCGCCGCGCGGCAGTCGTTCCACCGGCTCCACCAGGCTGTCCGCCGCGTACTTCTGCCGCAGTACGACGGCCAGTTCGCGCGGCCCCGCCGGGAACGACGTACGGCCCAGGATCCTCGCGAGTTCGAGCCGCACCGTCTCCAGGGGCGCCGATGCGGCACTCGGTGCCACGGGACCGCCCGCGATCACCGGATCGTCGTCGGCGGTCGGTTCCGGGTCGTTCCACTCCTCGGTCCGGGTCGGGTGCCCGGAGCGCAGCAGACCCTGCAGTTCGTGCTTCATCTCCTCGTCGCGGTGGACGCTCAGGCGGCCGCTTCCGCGTTCCATCATTCGCTCCCTGTCTGTCGGGGGGAGGGGGAGTCCGTCGCCTACCCGTGACCATGAAGGCGACACGTCTACCCGCCACTCGTTTTGTCACATTTGGTCACGTTTTAGCCTCCGAGTGTGATGGTGCCCGCGTAATTGTTTCGTGGCTCTTCGCGGGGGAAGGCGCTGGAATGAGTGCTTCGGACAGGAGGCACGTCCGTGGGAGCTGGTGGACACCGGTCACGGGTGTGTTTCGCCTGGTCAGTGTGTGCTCCCTCCCATGGGACCGTCCGTCGGACAACCCCTTGAGGGAGTTGTGAGCACTATGGACACAGCCACCAGGAAGCGTCATCCGCACGACGACGCTCCCCGCACCGCCGAGGCCTTCGACCGCCTTGCGCACCTGCCCGACGGAACCGAACGAGAGGTCCTGCGGGACGAACTCGTGCGGGCCTGGCTTCCCATGGCGGAGCGCATCGCCGGCCGCTATCGAGGAAAGGGCGAGCCCTTCGAGGATCTGCGGCAGGTAGCGGCCCTCGGCCTGGTCAAGGCCGTCGACGGCTACGACCCCGAGCGTGGCTACGCCTTCGAGAGCTACGCCGTCCCGACCGTCACCGGCGAGATCAAGCGCCACTTCCGCGACCACATGTGGGCCCTGCACGTCCCCCGGCGCGTCCAGGAACTCCGCAACAGGGTGCGCATCGCCGTGCGGGAGCTGTCCGCCGCGGGGTCGGACCGGCGCCCCACCATCGCCGAGATCGCCGAGCACACGCACCTGAGCGAGGAGGACGTCCGCGCCGGCCTTGAGGCGCTGGACAGCTTCACCGCGCTTTCGCTGGACGCCGAGTCGCCCGGTGAGGAGTCCGGTATGACACTGGCCGGCCTGCTGGGGGAGTGTGACGCCGGGTTCGACCTGGTCGTCGACCGCGAGGCGGTCAAGCCAGCCCTGCAGCAACTGCCCGAGCGTGAACGCACCATCCTCTACCTGCGCTTCTTCCGGGGCATGACCCAGAGTTGCATCGCGGAGCAACTCGGCGTCTCCCAGATGCATGTCTCCCGGCTCATCAGCAACTCCTGTGCCTCCGTACGGGAAAGGGTGCTGGCCGACGCGGCCTAGCGGTTGGGGAAGGTGGACCCGGCTGAGGGTGCCGTTCGCATCGGTCGGGCCGAGGTAGACCGGGCTGGACCACCCGGATCGGACGTCTCGTAGCCCGCGTACTTCAGCAAGTACGTGCCGTCGTCCTGCTGTTCCAGCTTGAAC